>CAZKFO010000036.1:0-14657 GCA_964552145.1 uncultured bacterium
GTGTAGAACCACTTAGACTCTGGTTTAGTGAACCATTACTCCCATTGCAGCTTGAACTTTGATAGTTAAAATAAAAAACATATCCACTTGCTGCTCCACTAACGCAATGATCTGCAAAGAGAATATAAGGAGTTCTATCATTAGCTGTATTATTAACAAGTGATGCTGAGCATAATCCACCACCCATAGAAACTCGAACCACTCCATTTATCTGATCTCTCCAGTTATCACCCTCTTCACATACAACATTAATATTACAATCCTCTCTATCACTATCAATGGTATTGTAATAATTCATAATATCCGTATAGTCATGAATTATAGTATCAATATTGAGCCTAATATTATCAACCTCATTAGCTGGAACTGAGAGCTCAACAATTATATTATCACCTTTAATAATTGAGGTCGTCATAGCTCTATCATCGCTGTTATTTAATTCTGTAAAGGCACCTAGTAGATTAGTTCTTTCCCTATCATAGAAAAATAGTTCTGCATTTTCAGTTAAAAAGAAATCATTAAAATTAATACCCAGTCCATATGCATCATCTGACCTTAAGCCTAAAATAAATGTATATACTTCATCATTAATGAAAACTTGAGCTTGATTTAAAACAGAAATATCAACATCATACTCATGACCAAACTGAAACACCATGGGGTGGAAATCTCTATCAATCAGGGGATTGTTTCTTACTGAAATAAAATCAATCTGATTTAAGGTTTTTTGGTAATATTTAGAATTACCCTGATGCTGGACTTGAGTAAATACTAATGATAATAATACAGCTAAAAATAATTTATTCATGGAATGAATTTACACTCTATATAACTCTAAATTGTAAAAATATTTTGTAAAGATTTGTAATTAAATATTAGGAACTATGTACTGTATAATAGCAGATGAATTAAATGGATTTGGATAAAAATAAAAAGACCCCTATTTAGTATCTAAATAAGGGTCTCTCTGTAGCGGGAATAGGATTTGAACCTATGACCTCCGGGTTATGAGCCCGACGAGCTACCAGACTGCTCCATCCCGCGTCTGTAAATTGGGTTTCAAACTTAGTCAACCTTCTACTATAAAACAATAGAAAATACGAGATCTTATTATTTTATTTTACCTGATGATAGTTCTTTTAGCTTTCCCATAAATAGCTCTGCAGTTTTCTTTGAGATAGATAGCCTAATATTAATCTTATCATTGAAATTATGTTCTAAGATTTGAGGAGAGAATTCTTTAATAAGAGATTCAACAATTCCCTTTTGTTCATAGCTGTACTCAAAAGAAATGTTTTCACATTCTTCCCACTTAATCTTTTTAACATTATCAATAGATAGAAGCGCTGAGGTTGAGTATGCATCTATAAGCCCGGGTACCCCTAGAAGAGATCCGCCAAACACCCTAACAACGTAGATTGCTGTATTTATAAGCTCATGTCTCTTTAGTTGATTTAATATAGGAAAACCTGCACTGCCTTTTGGCTCCCCATCATCTGAGGCATACTCATCAAGTCTCTTATTCGTAATTAATCGATAGGCGCTACAGACATGACAGCACTCAGGATACTGAGACCTATATACAGAGATGAAATGTTTATAAGAGTTAATAGAATCCACTTTATGAATAAAAGCAAAAAATTTTGATCCTCTGCTTTTATATACCCCTTTGCCAATTCCACTTATGAGATAAGCATTCATTTTATATTTATCAGCTTAATAGTCTTCGCTCTATTAAAATGCCTAATATGAACAAAATAGATGCCTGACGATAAACTTGATAGCGGGTCAAGTGAAATATCTTGAAATCCATGACCATATACTGATATTTGATCTGAATATATCTGCCTTCCCGAAACATCAAAGATTTTAATAGAGAGATCACTTGTCTCGGATTGTACAAGTGATATACTAATATTTTTTGAAGATAAATCAACTGGATTTGGATATATAGATAGTATCTCAGATAAATACTCACAATTTCCATCATCTGTATTGGCATTTAGGTTATAATTCGATGCATATGGATCTACACATCCAGAGACCTCAATATCTACAGATAAATCTACACTAACTGGATTGTTATTTGCTCCTAGCAAGAAGAAAAACTTATCTGAGTTAGATAAATTTGAAATTTGCTTGTTATCACTCCCTGATATATTATCTCTAGCACTCTGACTAGATATCTCTCCATACCAAGATATATAATTTCCAGATGATAAGTAAGCAGAGGCGCTCATCCCATCTAGTGCATTGAAGCCATAGATATTTACCCTATCACTATAAATCACTTCATTATTTTTCTGCCAGCTATAATTATTAAATGTATGATAGTCAAGTTCAGGTGGATTAATAAAAGCCTGGCCAGAATGATAGTAGATATCATTATTAATCATATTTGAAAACTGGCCACAAAACATATTTCTAGACATGAAGTCTGCCCAAGATTCTATAAAAGTGATATCATAGCTATGCTCTAAAACACTTTTAAGAGCATTAAATACCGTGGAGCTACTTTCACCGTAGTTCTCCCAAACCTCTCTCATAATAGTACTGTTAATTTGATTCTCATTTCCCTCTGTATCAACTAGAGTTGAAAGATAATGACCATAAAGAGCCAAACTATACCCATAATGACCGCTTGATGCACTCGCATCGAACGCTCTCTCAGGATGTTTGAAAAGAGAATAGTTTGAGCTCATATCTACGAAATCCAAGAAATCAAAACATGAAGGGACAAATACATTCTCAAACCACATAGATGTAAATTCTCTATAGAAATTATCAGAAACAACAGCATTCTTCTTGTATGCGTATTGAACCGAATGAAAGAATTCATGTCCAACAGTAAGCCAAAGAAGATCATTGCTATTATCACAAAACTGAGACATGTCAGAAGGGTAGCTACGCCTAAGTCTCATATAAGTAGCACCATCGTTTTCACTGCTACTTGATACAGATTCACATACACCACATTCCACTCCGCATGAGCTATCATCATTACAAGATAGGCTAGTACAAACCATGTTTGGATTAAGGCTACATCTATAGTCTATTGGGACTACCTGTCCCCAGAGACTACTCCCATCACTAATATTTATATATATATCATATTTCCCATCTGGATCAGGTATCTCTTCTATATATCCAAGGCCATTATCTGTATCGGTTAACATTAAGCGTGCTGCCTCAGCAGCAAGAGCAACCTCCTCAATGTAATCAGGAGCTCCACTCTCATTATAATCACTAAGCGATGGAGATAGAGAGCCAGTTGTATCATAGTGAACAATAAAATGTCCTGTTAGAGATGTATAACTCGTATCAAAATCTAGATTTGAGACATTAAATCTAGTACCATCATCATTACATCTAGTATGAAACTGAGAGAATAAAGATGACAGAAATAACATAAATACAAGCGGCATTATTCTATTTTTTCCTAAAAGATATTTTTATTGGAACCCCATTCAAATCTAACTTAGTTCTTAACTGATTCTCAATATATCGCTTGTAGCTAATAGGTACAAGATTAGGATGATTCATAAATACTGCAAATATTGGAGGAGAGTGTCTAGCCTGTGAGCAATATTTAATTTTAAGATGCTTCCCTTTTACTGCTGGAGGAGGGTTGTTATTAACAATATCCTGCATAATTTCATTTAAGAGTGGCGTCTTAACCTTAGTCGTTAATCTCTTGTGAATATCAAGTGCAATTTCAAGAATTCTTCGAAGCCTTAAGTTTTCTTTAACAGATGTAAATAATATCGGATAATGTCTTGTAGAACTATACTCATAGTTAATATCCTCAACCATTGTCTTCATCGTAGATTCATCTTTCTCAATCAAATCCCACTTATTCACTATAATCATAAGCCCCTTACCTAGCTTAATTATATTTCTGATAATATCTTTATCCTGTTTATCAAACCCTTTTTTACCATCAATCATAATAGCAGCGACATCACACTCCTGAATAACTTTATTTGTTCTAACAGTGCTATAGAACTCAATTTCATCGTCAACTTTTGATCTTTTCCTTAAACCCGCTGTATCAATAATCCTTATTACTTTATTAAAATATGTAATATATGAATCAACAGAATCTCGAGTTGTACCTGCAATATCTGTAACAATAGACTTTTCCTTCTTTAATAGAGAATTCATCAAAGACGATTTCCCAACATTTGGCATCCCCACTATTGCAAGATCGATATCACTTTGACCAGAATTGGATACTGAGTCCTTTAAGGGAAGCTTCTCAACGGCTCTATCAAGCATCTCACCAACATTTCTGCCATGTGTTGCAGAAACTGGTATAGGATTACCAAGTCCCAATTCAAAAAAATTATTGACCCTATCATCTTGATCGAATGAATCTATCTTATTTACAACCAGTAAAGATTCTTTTTGAGACCTCTGAAGCATATTTGCTAAAATCAAATCACTTGCTGTTATCTCTGATAAGCCATCTACTACGAAAAGAATTAGATCAGCTTCTTCAATTGCAACCTTAGCTTGATTCTGAATCTGAGAATTCATAACATCTTTCTCTCTTGGGAGGAACCCTCCTGTGTCCACAAGATTAAAAGTTTCTCCACACCACTCAAACCTGCTGTATATTCTATCTCGAGTCACACCCTCAACGGGAGATACAATAGATTTCTTGGAGCCTACAATTCTATTAAATAGAGTAGATTTCCCAACATTTGGTCTGCCAAGTATCGCTAATGTATATTTAGACAATTTTATTTTCCTATTTTTTTAAAAAAATTACTAAATTGAATTTATGATATTAAAGGATAATAATAAAGATTATAAGATTGAGATTTATACATCTGCATTAATGATAATGATTGCATCTGCTGATGAGCATGTCGATGATAATGAAATAAGTACTATCAAGGATATAATTACTGATTTTTATGATACCAACATGGAAATGGCTGAAAAGATTTTAATTGATGCTTATAAGGTAATAGAGGAGTCTACTGACATATACCAGATAGGTTCATTCCTCAATGAAAAACTATCAAAACAAGATAAAATTGATTTGATATGCTGTATTTTTGAGGTTGCATACTCTGATAAGAACCTACATTTTATGGAAAAACATTTAGTAGACAAAATTTCAAATATTTTTAATCTAAATAGATCAGAGCTGCTTAAAGCCAAGCAAGACATCGAGAAATATCTATAATAAAATATCTTTTTCTTTAAGCTCTTGAATCTCGTTCAGCTTCTTAATGGACTGATCAGTGATATCCTGAATATTATCAAGTTCAATCTTAAGGTTGTCTTCTGATAATTCATGATTTTTTTCAAGAGTCTTTAGCTTCTCATTAGCATCTCTTCTAATATTACGAACAGATACTCTTCCCTCTTCAATAATAGAATGTACAACTTTAACAAGCTCTTTCCTTCGATCCTCTGTTAGTGGAGGGACGCTTAATCTAATAATAGTACCATCATTATTAGGACTAATACCAATGTCTGAAGTTGAAATTGCTTTCTCTATTGCCTCTAGAGCATTAGGATCGTAAGGCTGAATAGTAATTAGCTGAGCATCTGGAGATGAAATAAGAGCGATATTCTTAAGAGGACTCATAGTACCATAAAATTCTACATTAATATTATCCAATAATGATGTTGAGGCTCTACCCGTTCGAACGGATGTTAGCTCAGATTGAAAATGAATTATAGCCCTATTCATCTTCTCTTTAGAATCTTTATAAATTTCATCAACCATTTCTACTCCTTAACTAATAATGGTAGCATACTCTGTATTTTCAAGCACACTATTAATAGAATCTTCTTTCTTTAAATCGAATACTAATATAGGAAAATTATTCTCTTTGCACAATGTCACAGCTGTCATATCCATTACTTTTAATTCATTATCAACCACTTCTTTATATGTTAGATGGGAAAATCTCTTAGCATCTGAGTACTCATGAGGGTCCTTATCGTATACTCCATCTACTTTTGTGCCTTTCATAATAATATCTGCATCAATTTCTATACCCCTTAAAACTGCAGCTGTATCTGTTGTGAAGTATGGATTTCCTGTACCTCCAGCCATAATTACAATCCGTCCCTTCTCTAGATGTCTTGCTGCCTTTCTCCTTATATATGGCTCAGCTAATTGAGTGATACTAATCGCTGACATAACTCTTGTATCACACCCTAACTTTTCTAAAGATGATTGAAGAGCAACTGAGTTCATAATTGTAGCCATCATACCAAGATAATCACCTGCAACACGATCCATACCTTTAGCCGCAACCGACATACCTCTAAATATATTTCCCCCGCCTATGACAATACCAATCTCATATCCTTTATCATGGACTGATTTGATTTTCTTAGCATAGAGTTCAAGAGCCTCAGGTTGAAGTCCAAATTCCTGAGTACCAGAAAGCATCTCCCCGCTAATTTTAAGGAGTATCCTTCTAATATTATTTATTTTCATATCTTAGAATAAATTATTCTGAATCAGGAGATTCGGTTTTTGGTGCATTCTCACCTAATTGAAATCTAGAAAAGCGAGCAATAGATATATTCTCACCTAGTTTCGCAATAGTATCAGTTAAAAGCTCTTCAATTGTAATATCAGGGTTCTTAACAAAACTTTGTTCTAAAAGAGCATTTTCCTGATAGAATTTATTCATTCGACCAACAATCATCTTCTCGATTATATCATCTGGCTTACCAGATTTCTTAGATTGGTCTCTAAATATCTCTTTTTCACTCTCAACTAATTCATCGGGGATATCTTCTCTCTTTATGGAAACTGGAGAGGTGGCAGCTATATGCATCGCAACATCTTTGCAGAATCCTTGAAACCCTTCAGTCCTTGCAACGAAGTCTGTTTCGCAGTTAACCTCAAGCAAGACTCCTAATTTTGACCCTGGATGTATATATGGAAAGATAGCGCCATCTAAAGCAGTACGACCTACTTTTTTCTGAGCCTTTGCTATTCCATTTTTCCTAAGAACTTCCATTGCTTTTTTAATATCACCATTAGATTCTTGCAATGCCTTCTTACAATCCATCATACCAGCACCAGATAACTCTCTTAATTCTTTTACAACCTGCGCAGAAACCATTTACTTAGCTCTCCTTTTCCTTTACGTCATCACCTTGCACAGCTACCACTGGATCACTTTCAGCCTTTTCTGAGGAGTCTGAAGATTCTTCATCATGTTTTCCTATAGCATTATTTATTGATTCAGTAATATAATCCATAATCAACCTAATGCATTTAACAGAGTCATCATTTGCAGGAATCGGATTATCTACAACATTAGGGTCTGTATTAGAGTCAATTAATCCAAAGGTAGGGATATTAAGAACCTTAGCTTCCTTGATAGCAATAAGTTCATGAATTCCATCAATGACAAATATGGCATTAGGTAGCCTCTTCATATTTTTGATACCTCTATGAAGATCAGATAATTTTATTCTCTCTCTAGTAAGCATCACATGTTCTTTTTTCGTAATATTTTGATATATATCTGACGATTCCTTTTCTAGAATAAGTAGTCTCTTGATGCTTCTTTTAATCGTTGCAAAGTTTGTAAGAGTCCCTCCAAGCCATCTCTCTACAATATAAAACATACCACAATTATCTGCAGCTTCCTGTATAACTGTTTTAGCTTGTTTTTTTGTACCAACAAATAATACAGTCCCACCTTTTTTAACAATATCAACTAACTCTTTTGTCGCTCTTTTAAGATATTTTTCTGTTTGAAAAAGGTCGATAATATGTATGCCATTCTTTTTTGAAGAAATAAACTTTTCATAGTTTGGATTCCAATTACTAGATGGATGTCCAAAGTGTGCTCCCGCATCTACTAATTTATCTACATTGATTTCTGTTTTATTCATAAGCCTCTTTTTTATCGTTTTGAGAATTGGAATTTCTTTCTTGCACCAGGTTGACCAGGCTTTTTCCTTTCAACTGTGCGAGAATCTCTAGTCAAAAATCCATTCTCCTTTAATGTTTTTCTATAATCAGCATTGACTTGCTCTATTCCTTTTGATATACCAAGTCTTATCGCTCCTGCTTGACCTGATAGACCTCCACCAACAACATTGACATCAATATCATACTGTCCTTCAAGTCCTAGCAATATTAGCGGTTGCTGAGTTACCATCTTCAGCACACCTCTACCAAAATACTCATCAATATTTCTTTTATTAATGGTGTATACACCTTTTCCATTTGAAATAGAGACCCTAGCAACAGAAGACTTTCTTCTTCCTGTGGATTTCCATTCTTGTTTTTTCTTAACTGCCATTTAATATCCTTATATTATATAGTGTATAGTTTAGGTTCCTGTGATTCATGAGGATGTTCTGCACCAGAGTAAACTTTTAGGTGTGTAAGTAATTTTCTACCCAGTTTATTGTGTGGTAACATTCCCTTAACTGCATTATAAATAATCTTCTCGGGCATGCTATCTTTAAGTGTAGCATAAGAAGTTTCCTTGTCTCCACCAGGATATCCTGAGTGACTAAAATATTTCTTCTGGTCAGCTTTGTTCCCTGATAAAGAAATCTTGTCAGCATTAATCACAATTACAAAATCTCCCATATCTAAGTTAGGAGTGAAAAATACCTTTTTCTTCCCTCTTATCATCTGAGCAACCTCAGAGGCTAACCTACCGAGAGTCTTATTTTCAGCATCTACAAGATACCAATCTCTTTTTATATCATCTTTTTTTATAGAACTTGTTTGCATATCTAAACCTTATAATCATTACAGCCAAGAAATTTAGGAAAGTGTATTAGACCTAAACAAGCATTATCAAAAAATATTTTTAAATAGATAATCACTTAATATTATTTTGTAATAATAAATTTTCTTAATAGGTTTACCCCCTATCGTAAAATAAGATAAACGGAAATAATTTAATGGATGATATACTTTCAATTTTATTAGCATTGGGCCTGGGCTATATTGTAACCTACGGAATGAAAGATAGAGAACCACCAACTATCGAAGTAAACCTTCCAACAAACGGTTATGAATTTAGAGCATATAAAAGTATCTCCGTATCACCAAAAGACAACAAGGGAATTAAGGAAGTTACTTATATAATTGATGGTGAAATATATCATGTAGAGAATAGTTCAAATCCTTTAGTGAATGTTTGGAATCCTTGCGAATTAAAACCAGGAAGACATACACTACAGGTAGATGTTTCAGATTTTGCAAAGCATACAACAAGTTCTGAAATTATAACATTTTATATATCTCAAGATTTAAATTCAGATTGTAATGGAACCTGTGATGGTAAAGCAAGAATTGATAATTGTGGGGTATGCTCAGGTGGTGAGAGTAACCATGAGTTTAATAGTGATAAAGATTGTACTGATACCTGCTTTGGAGGTGCAATAATTGATGATTGTGGTGTGTGTTCAGGTGGAAAAACAGGAATAGAACCTAATAAAGATAAAGATTGTAACAACTTTTGCTTCGGGGGTGCAATCACCGATGATTGTGGTGCATGCTGGAAGCCATACTGCTACAACAAAGAAAATAAAAAACTTGATTACAAAACAAATCAAGAAAGGTGCGAAGAACTAGATAATAGAATCTGGATTGGACCTAACCATGAATTCGATCCTTCATGGAATAAAGATATGGACTGTAATAAAGATTGCCTTGGAAGTGCGATTATTGACAAATGTGGCATTTGCACTGAAGGTAAAACCGGACTAACTAGAAACGCCAATATGGATTGTGCTGGAGTTTGTTTCGGAGAAGCATATCTTGATGAATGTGAAGTATGTTCAGGAGGAACATCAAATCACGAAGAAAATTCAGATAAAGATTGTACTGGTAAATGTTTTGGAAAAGCAAAGGTTGATGACTGTGAAATATGCGCTGGAGGTGATACGAATTTTGTAAAAAATGCTGATATGGATTGTGCTGGAGTTTGTTTTGGCGAAGCATATTTAGATGATTGTAAAGTATGTTCAGGAGGGACATCAATCCATGAAGCAAACTCAGATAAAGACTGTAATGGAGATTGCTTTGGAAAAGCGTTTGTGGATGATTGTCTTATATGTTCCGAGGGGAAGTCCAATCATAAAGCGAATGCAGATATGGACTGCAATGGAGATTGTTCAGAGGTTTCTAGCTTATGGGATGGAGGACTAGGTGGTACGGCCTTTTTAGATGACTGTAATGTATGTTCAGAAGGGAATTCTGGGCATATTCCAGATTTAGATAAAGATTGTAATGGAGATTGTTTTGGTAATGCTACTATTGATCCATGCGGTGGATGCACTGGAGGAAATACCGGTGTCGAACTAAACCAATCAGCTGTAAATTTTGGAAATAAAACATATACCTGTGGTGATTTAATGTTTATTATGGAAATGTATAAACTTAAATATCCTAAAGATACTTGCGCCTCTTTTGAGATACTGAATAATAGAAGACAACTAGATGCGTGTATCCCTGAATATCTTAAGCTAGGTGAATCAAGGTGGAGTACAGATGGAAGGCTAACGCAATACACACTATCAGATGATAATATTAAAGGCCAGTACCCTGAAAGAGCACAATACGCAACAAAATTAAGCTATCTAGATATAAGCAAGAATGAGTTCTGGGGACCATTCCCAGAGAACTTCTGTAAAATTCATGAAAATGGAACGATAAGACTAGCAGGAAATAGATTCTGTCCTCCCTATCCAGAATGTTTTGGAAATAATCCTGTTCTTACAATGGATTTAATGGATATGGAATCTGTCGCACGATGCCAAGAATAAATTAATTGATAATTTCTTGACCATCTTCATCCCATCTCTTTATTTCTGAATCTATATTCCCATCTTTATAATATGCCTCTGACTGAGGTTCTCCATTTGGATGAAACCAAATTTCTTTACCACTTTTCTTACCATTAATATAGCTAGCTGTATGCTTTAATATTCCAGAGGGATAGTATGAAATCCATTTACCATGAAGCACGCCATGTCTATACTGAACAACAGATAACAGATTTTCATTTTTATCCCAATTTTTTAGTTCTCCATGAAGTTTTCCATACATATAATTAGATTCATATTTTAGATTTCCATTTGCATGGTAATCCCTATCAGTTTTATAGATATTATTTGAGGGGCTCTTTTTAATTATAAAAGAACAAGAAAATAAAATTAAACTAATAAGAACTAATTTTCCCATTTACGATCAAAATGTATATTAAAATTCAATGTAAAATTATCGTAAATAAATTTATCTCCTATGTCTGGGAAAAATGATTTAGACTTATACTTAATACCATATAAAGTTCTATCAATATCAATAGAACCTTCAGCAATTGCATGGTTATTATAGATATGTATCTTTGCAGGGATGTTAACTGGATTTGTTATACCTTTAATAGTTAAACTACACCTAATGATAGTATTGTATCCTAAGCTAATAGATATACTGTCAGCTGGTAACTGTTCTATTACTTCTAGAGTCGCTATCGGATAAAGTTCCGCGCTAAAAAAATCATCATCATTTAAATGGTCTTCTAGATATTTACGGTAAGTAGGATCTCCAATATCAAGATTTTTTATAGTTTTCATATTTACATTAAAAATCCCTGACTTTATTGTCCTATTATCTAAAGCAATGTGACCAGAGCTGAAATTTATAGTTCCATTATGCTCTCCTGTAATTTTTCTTCCGATCCATTCAAGACTACTTGATTCTAAATCTAAGTTGTATGTATTAAGTGCAAATAACATACTAGCTGTAATTATATAAGAAAGAAATAAATGCATAATCTAAAATCCCTAATTATTTGATTATATTTTAGAATAATTATATAAAAATACAAAGCTCTCAATTGAGAGCTTTGTATCTTCTATTCCAAAGGCAGAAAAGGAGTAAGAGGTAGGAGCTTTTCAGCTATCTCTTACAACCCTAATATATAAATAAAATAATAAATATAAATTGACATAGGTCACACTAACGTTTTCTAAGCTTATTAAAGAATTCTCCCATTAAAAACTGCGCATCATCTTCAAGGACTCCTCCAATAATAATTGGGAAATTATCTCTTCTATTATCTCTACATATATCATAGTAAGAACCACATGAACCCCACTTCTCATCATGTAATCCATATACTATTCCACGAATTCTTGAATTCAATATAGCCCCAGCACACATTGGGCAGGGCTCTTTAGTTACAAATATAAAGCACTCATCTAATCTCCAGCTTTCATTGGTATTACTAGCTGATGTTATTGCGATCATTTCTGCATGTGCAGTTGAATCGTTTAGTGATTCCACTTGATTATAGCCTTTGCCTATTATTCTATTATTTTTTACAATAATTGCGCCAACTGGTACCTCGCCATCATCAAAGCCTTTGATAGCCTCATTTAGAGCATACCGCATCCATTTTTCATATTTTCTAAAATCTTGATTCATTCAGTGTTGTTAATACGCTTAACGCATAAATTCCTGCAGTCTCTGTTCTAAGAGTACTATTACCCAAACTTACAGGGATAAAGTTAAAATTAGCTGCTAAATCTACTTCCTCTTCAGTAAAATCACCCTCTGGGCCAATTAGAATACAACTTTTAATATTTTCTTTACATAAATCTGCTAGATGCTTTGTTGACTTACTATCATTTAAATGAGCAATAAATAAATACTCTTCATCTATACTCTCTAACAATGATTCTAAGGGAACTATATCAGAAATTATGGGCAAGTAGTATTGACCAGACTGCTTCATCGCAGACACTGCTATCTTATTTATCCTATTGATGTTTATCCTATTTCTCTCTGTACGTGATGCTTTCAAGAAAGAAATCTTTGAAACGCCAATCTCTATTGATTTTTCAATGAGCCATTCTATTCTATCTTGTGATTTTGTTGGTGAGACCGCAAGATGCGGTAAGTTTAGAGGTTTTGGTATCTTTCTATTTCTAATACACTGAGCTGTAACTTGTTTTTTATTAAAATCTATAATCTTGGATATATATTCTCCACCTTTTCCATCTATCACAATGATATTGTCACCAATATTATTCCTAAGTACATGTATGCAATGGTGAGATTCATTCTCAGATAGAAGAATGATATCATCTGTTATATTATTCGAATAGAATAAATTCATCAGTGCATTATTTGCTTAATAATATCAATTTTCCAATAAGTTTCAATACCATCTACTTCATAGGGAGTTAGATTATGTATCTGACATATCATAGGATATATATTAACGTTATCAATAGATTGAATTCTTAAGTTTTCCTTAAAAGAGGGTCCTAATGCCATAAATATTCCATGCATATTCTTGGATTCTGGATCATATCCATGCATACCATAGGGAAAGCTTCTTTCTTCTTTCATGTTTTCTCTAGTAGTAATAAACCATCCCTCATCAGCAACTACAATATAGTCTGGAGTATCCTCATTTTTATAGTGATACCTTTTAGGAAGAACATTCTTTGAAATAATTTTTGCATTTTCTATGTCTTTAATAAAAGTTCCTGGTTTTATAGTTACAAGCTCCTCTTTAAGATTTAATCCAGTGACCGTAGGTGATAAATGCACATCTAGATACTTCATATTTATATAATCATCAAGGATAATAAGTCTATCTGTGCTTGTATCTGCCATCCCATGATCACTTACAATGATAATATTTAATTTACTGTATATCTCTAATTTGGAAATTTTTTCCATGATAACTCCTAAGAGTTTGTCCATAGATATTACAGATTCCATAATCTCCTCTGTGAGAGTTCCGTACTTATGACCTGTATAATCAGGTTCACTAAAGTAAAGCATGCTGATTCTAGGCCTCTTCGATTCAGGATAGCTAAACCACTTAACCACTGAATCTAGCCTAGATTCAAATAAAACAGAACCATCATACTCTTTAAATATTGATGGTCTATATCCCTTAATTTCAGCTTCTGAACCAATCCAAAAATATGCTGCTGTCTTTATATTGTTCTTTTCAGCAGTAACCCAAATAGGTTCCATCCCATAAAACCTTCCATCTTGGACTGTCTCTGAATCTCTCATGGAATATTTTTTCTTTAAACGCTTACTATAGAAAGAATTTCCAAGTATCTTATGATTATCTGAGTAATAGCCTGTTGCAATAGAATAGTGGTTGGGGAATGTCAACGATGGAAAAACAGGAATCAATGAATTCGAATGGACTCCCCTATCTATAAAAGAATCAAAGTTAGGCGTATCAATAGAACTAAGATAATCATGTCTAAAACCATCAAATGATATAAGTAAGGTATACTCATCACTTGATATATTTGGTAATATCGTTGATAGTGATGCAAGTACAATCAATAATATTCTAATCAAAGAATTCTCAGTTTATTTGTTTTTGTTGTGACCTGGTGGCTTATAGGCTCTACAATCCTCACACCATTCCCAATCATCTGGCATAGGGTCTCTATCAATAACGCTATAAATTGCATTGCCTGCCAGAAGCAATATTCCAGCCATAATCAATGTCTTAAGACCATTTTTCTTTATGAATGATTCACCATGATTACTCATACAGCAATTCTTGTATTTTTTACCACTACCACAATCACACTTATCATTTCTAGATTGTTTCATCTTTCCCTCTTTATTTCTTGTACACCCGGCAGGATTC
>CAZKFO010000037.1:0-13970 GCA_964552145.1 uncultured bacterium
GGTTCGATTCCGGCCCTCGGTACACAAATGAAGTCAATTATCTATAGCAAAAGATGTAATAGACTATTTCTGCTGCTTCTCTATATGTTTTGCATATCCTCTTGTGCTTACTTTAATACATTTTATAATGCTAGGACCTCTTTTAAGAACGCAAATAAAATAATTAATTCAATGGATTACAGGGAAACTAATATCCCCGCTCAGGCAAAAACACTTTTAGATGAAGCAATTATAAATTCTAGGTCTGTGATTAATAATCACCCTAAGAGTAAATTTGTTGAAGAAGCCTATTATATTATCTCTGTATCTATGTTTCTAAAACAAGATTATAAAGGAGCTGCAAAGAATCTTCAGAAATTAATTGATTTGTCTTTAGATGGTCCTATGAATTTAGAAAGCTATTTATGGCTAGCTTTTTGTGAATTAAGATTAAACAATATAGATGGCTCTAAGGATATTTTAAATGAGAAAGTTTCAATAGGGAAATTAGATAAAAAAGAAAACTATCTATTTAGTATGATAAAAGCTGAGATATTTTTACATAATCAGGATTTTGTTAATGTTTATAAAAGCTATAAAGATGCTATAAAGTATTCAACTACGGATACGGATAAAATGAAAGTATACAGTCAGTTAATAAAAATTTCTGATAAAAATAAAGATTATGCTAGCTTAGTGATTTTTTTGGATGAGATATATCCTTTTTTATCATCTAATAAGCAAAAGAAAGAGATGAGATTGCTATCGATTCAATACAATAAAGAATTAAAAAATTTTGATTATGTAGTATCTGAGATTGAGGAGATGTTAGACCAATCAATCTTTAATGATATACGAATAAAATTATTTTCAGAGTTAGGCAAAGTATATTTTGAGATGGGTGATTATATCGCTGCGAAGGATATTTTTGAAGAGATTACTCTTTCCTATTCAAAGAAAGATGAGACTGCTGAGGCTTATTATTATCTTGCAAAAATAAACCTAGAAAAAGAATTTGATATTGAATCTATAAAAGAATTTTTAAATACCTCTAAGGCTGAAAGATCAAACTCTAAGCATGGAAAACTTTCAAAATCACTACTAAAGAAAATAGATGTATTAGAAAATAATTTAGATGAATATGCATATTCCACTAATTCAAATTTAGCAGATAGTTTAGATTATCAAATTAGTGATTCCTTGCTATTTAATATCGCGCAAATTTATCATTTTGATTTCAATCAAATAGATTCTGCAGTCTCTAGATATAGCGAGCTTATTAATAAATTCCCTAAATCAGATTTTAAATCAAAGTCAATTTTAGTACTTTCGAAGCTGGATAGTATGAACACTATGTGGTCTGATAGTCTTCTAGGTATTGATATAGATCTTGTAGAGTCAAATGATTCAGAGACTGATTCTCGTATTCAGAGTGGATTTAATTATCTTAATATTGGAGATTATAGCAACTCTTATAATACATTTTTAGATATCTACAATTCAACTAAGAATGAAAAAACACTTCTCTATTTAGGATATATCGATGAGTATTATAGAGCTGACATGGAAAGTATGCTGAAAAATTATATAGGGTTCGTAAATGCTTATAGTAATGATAGCCAATCTTCTAAAATTAAAAATAAACTTTCATCGTATTATTATATACTTCATGAAGAAATAAGGATTTCTCATCTTAAAATATCTTTACTGAAATGTAATAGAATGATTGAGAGTAATATCAATTATTATCTTAATAACACAGAATATGATATGATCCTTGGATGTTATGAAGAAGTTGATGAGAATCTATTGCTTTACTCAGAAGACTCATTGAAGATTAGATTAGAAGAATTAGATATTTTAGATAGTAGATATTCAAAATTTAAAAAAGATATGAATTTTGTTGATCAGAGTAATGAAGTAATAAAAAATGAGTTTGATTATTTGTATGGAGCTATTCAATCTATAGATTCGACCTATATATTTTTTGATGACTCTACTATGAATATTGTTAATTCTTATTCTCGATTAAATCAAAATGACATTTTAGAAGATATAAAACAGATGTCTGATTATTTATTAATATTTAATAACTTATCTGTAACAGCAGAAGATGTTGATCAAACTGATAATAAAGAATCTATACCTGTTATGGATTTCAAGAATTTAAATCTTGAGGGTATAGATTTAGAAAAGCTTAAACTTCCTTAATAATTACTGATGATTTTTAATGAAATAGTAACTGTTTTAGATAACGTTGAAATCTCGAAAAATATATACGAGGCTCATTTGTCGTCAACTCTTATTTCAAATTCATCTAGGCCTGGTCAATTTATAAATATCTTACCATCCTCAGCTTTTAATTATGTTATGCGGAGACCAATGAGTATATCGTATCAAGATAATGAAAAAATTAAGGTTATTTATAAGCCGATAGGACCTGGAACTAAAATGATGAGTGATTGGTCTAAGGGTGATAAAGTTGATATTGTTGGCCCCCTAGGGAACTCTTGGGAATACAAAGGAGAAAAAGAGGTACTTCTAATTGGTGGTGGAGTTGGGATAGCTCCTATAATGAACTTGTATAATCAAATTAAGAATAAAATTAGTTCTTCTTTATTTATCGGGGCTAGGACTAAAGATGAGCATTTCTTAGATCATCAGCCAAGTAAAGATATTTATATTTCTACAGATGATGGTACGGCTGGGATAAAAGGAAATTTATATGATGCAATTAATAGTATATATGATATTAATGAACTAAAGAAAAAAACTTTATATGTCTGTGGTCCACCAATGATGATGGAGGCAATGCGTCTGCTTTCTCTTAAGTATAATTTAAAATGTTATTTAGCTCTGGAAACAATTATGGCTTGTGGAATTGGAATATGCCAAGGGTGTACGATAGAAAAAGATATCGCTTCCACAGATAAGGATACCTATAGGAATAAGTATGAGCTTGTTTGTGTGGATGGTCCTATATTTAAATCTAATGAGATAAAAACATGTCTGCTTTGAAAATAAATAATATTATTTTTAATAATCCTATAATGGTTGCTAGTGGAACTTATGGGTATGGTGATGAAGTATCTGACTTTGTTGACTTATCTAAATTTGGAGCTCTAATTACTAAGTCTGTAACACGTAATCCAAGAGAAGGTAATCCTCCACCTAGGATTTTTGAAGTGAATAGTGGAATGCTGAACTCAATAGGTTTAGCAAACCTTGGAGTAGAACGTTACGTCGAAGAGAAAATCCCACAATTAAATAAAATTAAAACAAATATTATTATCAATATAGCTGGTACTCGAATTGATGACTACATAGAGACTCTTGAAATTTTAGAATCTGCAAATAGTAAGCATGTTGGATATGAGATTAATATATCATGTCCAAATGTTAAAGAAGGAGGAATGGAATTTGGGGTTAGTCCTGATATGACAAAAAAACTAACTAAAGAATTACGTTCTAGAACTGATAAACTATTAATAATGAAGCTTACGCCAAATGTCACTTCAATAGTAGAAATTGGATTAGCTGCTCAAAGAGGTGGAGCTGATGCGGTAAGCGCAATAAATACTGTATCAGGGATGAGAGTAGACATTCAATCAAAGAAACCAATGTTGAGTACGATAATAGGTGGGCTATCTGGTCCTGCAATTAAGCCTATAGCTATTGCTAATGTGTTTAGGCTTTTTAAAAATATTGATATACCAATTATAGGAATTGGAGGGATATCAAATTCTGATGATGTGATTGAGTTTTTAATATCTGGGGCAAGTTTTGTACAATTAGGAACTATTAATTATAAGCATCCTAATTTAATTAATGGTCTCATGGATGAGATTGAGAATTATTTAAAAAATAATTCTACTCAAACAATTACGGACTTAATAGGGAAAATTGATGTTTAAAAAAAGTGATTTTCTATATATACTAATTCTTTTTCTCATCTCTTGTTCTTCTTCGCCAAGATATTCATCTAGTAATATCTATTATGGAGTATCTTCTTTTTATGGCTTAAATGATGGATTTGATGGTCAGTTAACAGCTAATGGTGAGATCTATGATAAGGATGGTTTATCTGCTGCTCATAAAACTTTACCCTTAAATTCTTTTATAGAAGTTACTAATTTAGCAAATGGTAAAACTGTAAGATTGAAAGTGAATGACAGGGGTCCTTATATAGATGGAAGAATATTAGATTGCTCTTATGGTGCTGCTAAAAAGTTAGATTTTGTCAATGAAGGGACAACAGATGTAAGAATAGAAATTATTAAATGGGGGGACAATGTATATAAAAAACAAAATTAAATATTCTTTAGTATTTTTATTCGTTAGCACCTTAATTACAGGAGAATATTTTTCATTTTCTGGTATTACAGAGGAGAAGAATTTAATATTGTTATGTAATGACAATATATATTACCCAATGTTGTTTACGGGCCATAATATGGGACTTCAGACTAATATTGATATCAAAATACCAACTAATAGAACTCCCAATATAAAGACTCAATACAATAGTAAACATTCTATTTACTTAGATTTAAAGAATACAACTATTAAGTATAATAATAGTAAAGATTATTATTTAAAGAATCGATGAATCTATTTTCAAAGAAGAATAGATCTATTATTAATATTATTGGAATTCCTATAATTATTTCTTCAATCTATTTTAGTTTTCTTTTTCCTTTTATGATTGCTATTACGCTTTGTTTCTGCTCTTTAGAATATGCAGATGTTATCAGTAGGATAGGTGGAAAAATTAATAAGTTCTTTCTAGTATTTCTTAATGCGGTAGTTTTCATAAACTTGTTGTATGGCTTTATTGACTCCTTATCGATATTGACAATACTTTTTATATTATTATTTACTAATGAGATTATATTTAGCAATAAAGCTAATCCTATTAATTGTGCATATTATTTTACAGGAATTTTTTGGATTGGCTATGCACTGTCAGGATGTTTATATCAAATTAGAAGTTTTGAGCATGGAGTATTTTTTACTTTTATGTTATTTTTAGGTATATGGGTATGCGATACATTTGCGTATATGTTCGGAAGTAAATTTGGTAAGCGCAGAATTTTAGAACAAGTGAGCCCTAATAAAACTTATGTTGGCTCCTTTGCAGGCTTGATAGGTTCCTTAATAGTTATAAGTATTTTTCACTATAGTAATTATTATTATTCTATTGATATAGATATTAATGTGTTTGATTTATGTGCTTTAACAATTATTCTTGGCGTATTTGGTCAGATTGGTGATTTTTCGGAGTCTTTATTAAAAAGAAAAGCTGGCATAAAAGATACTAGTACTATTTTAATGGGGCACGGGGGATTCCTTGATAGATTTGATTCCATATCATTCGCTGCACCTCTATTTTATTTGTATATAGAATATTTAATTATATGAAGGAAAACAATATAGAAGATATTAACGTTATTTTGGCTACAGATTGTGGTTCTACTACAACGAAAGCAATATTAATAGAAAAAAAGAATAATGAATATAGATTAACATTTAGAGGAGAGGCGCCTACCACAGTTGAAGCCCCCTTTGAGGATGTTACTAGGGGTGTTTTGAACGCAATAATAGAGCTTGAAGAATTATCTGGACGAAAGATTCTAGATGGAGAGTCTATTATTAATACCTGCAAAGAGGATGACAATGGTGTTGATTTGTATATATCTACAAGCTCTGCGGGTGGTGGATTGCAGATGATGGTGGCTGGCGTTGTCAAAAATATGACAGGTGAAAGTGCTCAAAGAGCAGCACTTGGTGCCGGTTCTATAGTTATGGATATAATTGCTTCTAATGATGGTAGGAAATATCATGAAAAAGTTAAGCGTATTAGGGAATTAAGACCTGACATGGTTCTGTTATCTGGTGGGATTGATGGTGGAACGATATCTCATGTAGTTGAGTTATCTGAAATTCTAGCAGCATCTAATCCAAAACCGAGACTAGGTAATAATTATAAATTACCAGTTATTTATGCTGGTAATAAAGAAGCAAGGAAAGAGATTAATAGCAGATTGTCTAAAACCATGGATTTGAAAATGGTTGAAAATATAAGACCTACACTAGAGGTAGAAAATCTTCAGCCGAGCAGAGATAAAATCCATGATCTTTTCATGGAGCATGTTATGGCTCAAGCTCCAGGATATGATAAATTAAAGAAATGGACCCACTGCCCTATAATGCCGACTCCAGGAGCTGTTGGTGAAATTATTAAGAGAATAGCTAGGAAGGAGAACATCTCTGTCGTTGGAGTTGATATAGGAGGCGCAACCACTGATGTATTCTCAGTTTTTAGTGGAAAATTCAATAGGACAGTCAGTGCTAATTACGGAATGAGTTATTCAGTATGTAATGTTCTAGCTGATACTGGAGTTGATAATGTTTCTAGATGGTTGAGTTATAGTATTGAAGAATCTAATTTAACTAATCGAATAGCAAATAAAATGATTAGACCTACCACTATTCCACAAACACTAGAAGAATTAATTATTGAACAGGCAATAGCTAGAGAAGCTTTGAGGTTATCTTTTGATCAACATAAAAAGTTTGCAGTTTCACTTAAAGGGGTACAGCAAGAAAGAACAATATCTGATACTTTTGAACAGAAGATGTCTGGGGAGAGTCTAGTTAATATGAAAGATTTAGATATGATTGTTGGCTCTGGAGGGGTGCTGTCACATGCCCCTAGAAGAGAGCAAGCCTATAGAATGTTATTAGATTCATTCCTACCAGAAGGAATAACTGAATTAGCTGTAGATTCCATATTTATGATGCCTCAACTAGGTGTCCTAGCCTCTATCCACGAGAAAGCTGCAATAGAAGTCTTTAATAAAGACTGTCTTATAAGATTAGGAACTTGCATTGCTCCTATTGGAGAGGGTAAGCATGGTGACGTCATAATGGAGTACAGTTTTAAAATAGATGATAAAGAGATTAAAGGAGAACTCAAATACGGTGAATTGATTTTGATTAAAGCTGGTTTCAATGGATACAAGGCAGACCTTAGTACAAAGGATTCATTTAGTCTAGGAGATAAGAATAACTATATTGGTGATATATTTGGAGGCGAAGTTGGTATTGTTTTAGATGGGAGAGGTCGTCCCTTTAATTTTAACTTTTCAACTGATAATAGACAGGAAACTCTTAAAACCTGGAGTTTATCTATGAATGAATATCCTAGCGAGAAAATATAATGTCAAAATCATATACCCCGGGGCTTAAGGTTCTAGAAAAAGCATTAGTTGTAAAAGAAAGGATTTTGCCGCTTAAAGGCAAGGTCCATGTCAAGCTTGAAGAAAAATTAGAAGCAGATAAAATAGTTGCATCAACAAAGATACCTGGAAATGTTCAGATGGTTAATATTGCAAATGCATTAAATATAGATCCCGACCAAGTCCCAGATTGTATGCTATGTAAGGTTGATGATGTTATTAGTAAAGGGGAAGTAATAGCTCGGAGTAAAGGACTATTTGGAATGTTTAAGACAGAAGTTAAATCTCCATTAGATGGTATACTTGGTAATATATCAGATGTAACTGGACAAGTTATTATATCTGAAAAGCCCTATCCTATTGAAGTAGATGCATATATCCCAGGTGAAGTTGAAGCTATTTTTGACAATGAAGGTATTGTAGTAAAATCTAAAGGGACGCTAATACAGGGAATAATTGGTGTTGGAGGAGAGAAAAAAGGATGTATAGTTATTGAATCAGAAGATGATGTCAAGGATAAAATTGTTGTAGTTAAGTCATGTTTAACATATGATTCTTATGAGAAATTCAATAGGTTAGGAGTGAAGGGTATAGTTTGCGGAGGAATAGACTATAGTACAATGACAAAAATACTTAGACGTCCATTAGGAGTTGCGATAACTGGTATGGAAAAGACTATAACTATCATTGTAACTGAGGGGTTTGGAAAAATAGAAATGGCTAATCGCACCTATCAAATCCTAGAAAAAAACACTGGAAAATTTTGTTCCATTAATGGAGCTACGCAGATAAGAGCAGGTGTGATGAGACCAGAAATATTTATAGGCTCAAATATTGAGCTAGATAATCCTAGTATTTTCACAGAAGAAAGTTTAGTTATATCTATCAATTCTAAGGTTAGAATAATTAGAGATCCTTATTTCGGTAAGTTAGGACTTGTAAGAGAGCTTCCATCAGAGCTGATGCAAATTGATACTGAAACTAAAGCTAGAGTTGCAATAATAGCATTTGAAGATGGGTCTGAAAAAATAATTCCTAGAACTAATTTAGAGGTTATTTTATCTGATTGATTGTATTAAATTATCGAGATGCATAATAACCAAAAAATAATATCAGAATTAGCACTAGAAATTGTTGAAAAAGGGATGTCTGCTCCAGCAATATTTTTTTTAGAGAGTGCTAAATATCTATCATTTCTAAGCAGTCAGTTTTTAGTGTTTTTGGGGCCTATCGCTACTTGTTTTATAAACAATAAAAAATATTACAATCTAGTTGAAATCCTTGAGGATAAAAGCAATATTGAATTTCTTATATGTGAGATTGAAAGGAACAATATGAGGCTTAGCAATGAATAAGTATGTAAAATATATATTTGTCCCGATCTCTATATTTCTGTTTTATTTTTTCTCCCCTTTTTCTCTTTTTTTAGAGGGAAATGAAACTACATTTGTATGTGTTGTTTTACTTTGTTTTATTATAGAGTTTTTTATTGAGAAAGCAAAGAGTGGAGAAGATATATATATGAGACCGATAGCAGCTATTGAGGCGATGGAAGAGGCAGTTGGCAGAGCAACGGAAATGGGTAAGCCAGTTTTGTATGTTCCAGGAATATCGAGCTTAGATCAGATAGATACTATATCTGGCCTAATAATATTAGGCCACGTCTCTGGAATGACAGCAGAGTATGAAGCCAATTTACATGTTCCTGTTTGTGTCCCAATTGTTATGGAAACGGCAAAGGAAGCGTGCAAGGAATCATATTTAAAGAAAGGTCGACCTGATTTGTATAGAGATGACATGGTTCACTATGTCACGGATGACCAGTTTGCATACGCTGCTGGAGTTAATGGTATCATGCTTCGTGAGAAGCCAGCTGCAGTATTTTTTCAAGGAAAATTCTATGCTGAATCGTTAATTCTTGCTGAAACTGGAAATTCTATTGGTGCTATTCAGATAGCGGGTACGGGTTCTTCATCTCAGATTCCATTTTTTGTCACTGCTTGTGATTATACACTTATAGGAGAAGAATTTTATGCAGCTAGCGCATATCTATCTGGAAGCCCAGAGATGTTGGGGAGCATTAAAGGCCAAGACTATGTTAAAGTACTATGTATGGCATTGATTGTTTTAGTATTTGTATCTTCGGTTTTTCATGGCTATGGGTATATTGATTTTGATATAACATCTATATTTAGGATTAATGTAATAGAAGTAATGGAACAATGAAAAGACAGATAGCATATTCTTTAGTTATTTTTATTGGTTTTTTAGTTCTTTTTGGACACTTTATAAATTTCCATCCACTAAATGATTTTATAGATAACGATGCAACTCAGTGGTTTGACATTATATCTGGATTTGCAGCTTTTCTTGGTTGTTTAAATCTTCTTCAACTACATCTAAATAAAGTTGCCAATAAGCGTAGCAACTGGAAATATAGCATTGTCACACTCTTTGGATTTATTATAATGATATTTTTTGGATTTATCTATAATGGTTCTAATGCTGCAATGGGACCTCATTTGAAAGAAGAGGGATCTGCATTTTATTGGATGTTTGAGAATATATACCTTCCTTTAGGCGCAACAATGTTTGCTCTCCTTGCTTTTTTTGTTGCCTCAGCATCTTACAGAGCATTTAAAATTAGAAATTTTGAGGCAACATTGCTCTTAATCTCAGGAATTTTCTTAATGATTGGAAGAGTACCTATTGGACAGCTTATACCTTGGTGGATGAGTTTAGAAATTTATATATGTCTTTTATTTGCATTAATTGCCAGTAGATTTAAAAATAAAAAAATAATGTTATATTCTACAATCTTTACTATGCTTATGTTACCATTATTAGTTTTACTTCTAGATCTTTCTCATCTAACTATTTTTAAAATTCCTGATTTACAAGAATGGATAATGGATGTTCCTGCTACTGCTGGTTCAAGAGCGATAATGATTGGAATTGCTCTTGGAACAATTGCTCAATCATATAGAATAATAACAGGAAGAGAAAGGTCGATATTAGGAGATTAATGGATAGAGTCAAAAAAATATTTATTAAGTTAGGTCAGATTGATAGAAGGTTTATATTTCTATTAATAGCTCTATCTGTTTTAGTCCCTTTAATTAAGCCAAATTGGGTAAACATACCAATCAAAACGACTTCAAACTCTGAAATAGTATTTCAAGAGTTAAATACATTAAACGCTGGTGATAAGGTTTTAGTTTCTTTTGAGTATGGAGCTAGTACAAAACCAGAGATACATCCTATGTCTATTGCAGTTCTCCAACATTTATTTTCTAGAGGAGTAAAGGTATATACCGTACCTCTATGGCCTGAAGGTTTAATGATGGCAAAATATGCATTAAAAGAAATAGTTGAGTCTAATTTATTTAATATTAAAGAACATATCGATTATGTCAGTCTTCCATATAAGGCAGGAGGAGAAATCATCATTAGAGGGATAGCAACTGATATAAGATCTATTTTTACTCAGGATATTAATAATGTGCTGCTCAGTGAGATACCGATGATGGAAGGGATAAATAAAGTTAGTGACTTTGATTTTGTTTTTGATCTATCTGCGGGTGTTCCTGGAAATGCAGAGTGGGTTCAATTTGCTTGCGATGAACATAACGTTCCACTTTCATCTGGTTGCACATCAATTATGGTAACAGATGCAATCCCATATGTAGAATCAGGACAGATAAAAGGAATATTAGCAGGCATGCCTGGTGCTGCTGAATATGAACAAATGGTTTTTAGGTATCTAAATAATAATAAAAATAATAAATTTTTAAATCCTAATGCTGTTATTGTAGCAGGAAAGGCAACATCAAGAATGTCCGCCCAATCTATGGCTCATGTTCTAATGGTTCTATTCATTATATTGGGTAATATCTCTTATTATTTAATTAGAAGAAAGGGTAATAATTGATGTATGATTTACTAGGAATATGGCTTGCTGTGCTGCTCACCTTAAGTATATTCAGTTATCTTTATGGAGATAATCCATTTTATAAAGTGGCTGAACATCTTTTCGTGGGTGTGTCTGCAGGTTATATTTTTACTATAACTTTCTGGGATACGATTTGGCCAAATTTATTTGGAAGACTATTCCCTGCTTATGTTAATGCTGGATTCAAGTTTGATATTACTTATGTATTTCCTCTTATCCTTGGAATCTTCATGTTATGTCGATTATCTAAGAAATATGACTGGCTTTCTAGAATATCAATTGCTTACATAGTAGGTATGATGGCGGGTCTAAAATTTTATGTATTTCTTAATTCAAATTTATTAACTCAAATTAAAGCTTCAACAGTAAATTTATCTGGTACATACTACAGTATTTTTAATGAGATTATCATCCTTGTAGGTGTATTGACTGGTTTAATCTATTTTTTCTTTTCTAAGGAACATAAAGGCATTATTGGAAAGGCAAGTAAAATTGGTATATACTTTTTAATGATTAAATTTGGAGCATCATTTGGATTTGCGGTAATGGGAAGAATATCATTATTAATTGGTCGTTTTGAAGAACTTATTGAGTTTAGTAAACCAGAGTATTATTATTCTACACCAGTAATATTGTTTGCTATGATTATTATTCTATCCTATTGGGCATTCAAGGAAAAAGAACAAGTTTTAGAAAAGTAGTTGAAAGGGATTTATGGAAAAAATTTTAAAAGACTTAGAAATATCAGAACAAAATTATGGTGCGTGCATAGGTGGACAATCTTGGTTGAAAACTAATAATCAAGGTACTATTGAATCTTTAAACCCATCTAATTCATCATCTATAGCAAGTGTTTATAAGTGCTCTGAAGATGATTATGAGAAAGTAATCCTAGCTTCAAATGATGCATTCCAAGAGTGGCGAAAGGTACCTGCTCCTATTAGAGGTCAATTGATTTTTGAAATGGGCAACAAATTAAGAGAATATAAAGATTCTTTAGGTAGCTTAGTTGCATTAGAAATGGGTAAGATTAAGGCTGAAGGGGATGGTGAAGTTCAAGAAATGATAGATATTGCTGATTTTGCGGTTGGTTTATCTAGACAGTTATATGGGTTAACAATGCATTCAGAGAGACCTGATCACAGAATGTATGAGCAATGGCATCCTCTTGGTAATGTTGGTATTATATCTGCATTTAATTTTCCAGTAGCCGTCTGGGCTTGGAATTCATTTATTGCTGCGGTTTGTGGAAACATATCAATATGGAAACCATCTTCAAAAACACCACTAACTGCAATTGCAGTTCAAAACTTATGCAATCAAGTGCTTAATGATAATGGTTATAAAGGTATATTTAATTTAGTCATTGGTAGTGGAAGCATTATAGGTGAAAAGTTAGTTAACGATTCTCGAGTACCTTTAATTTCTGCTACTGGATCTACAAAAATGGGGATAGGTATAGCTCAAAAAGTTGGAAAAAGATTAGGTAAAACAATTCTTGAATTAGGTGGTAATAATGCTATTATAGTTGATGAAACAGCTAGTATGGATTTAGTCGTACCAGCAATTGTATTTGGTGCTGTGGGTACTGCAGGGCAAAGATGTACATCTACAAGAAGAATTATAGCTCACAAATCAATATCTGATACTCTTATTAAGAATTTAATTAATGCATATAAGCAAGTTAGAATTGGTAACCCTTTAGATGAAAGCACATTAATGGGACCACTTATTGATCGTATAGCAATAGATGACTATAGTAATGCTATAAAAGAGGCAAAAAAACAGGGTGGAGAATTATTGTATGGTGGTAATACAGTTGATATAGATGGAGGGGCTTTTGTTGAACCTACAATAATTAAAGTAAAAGGAAATCTTGATATTGTTAAAGAGGAAACATTTGCACCAATTCTATATATTATGGAATATGAAACCTTTGATGAATCGATATATATGCATAATGATGTTCCGCAGGGTTTGTCCTCTGCTATATTCACTAATAGTGTCATAAACTCAGAAAAGTTTTTATCTGCAAGGGGAAGTGATTGTGGTATTGCAAATGTAAATATTGGAACATCTGGTGCAGAAATTGGAGGAGCATTTGGAGGTGAAAAAGAAACTGGAGGAGGAAGAGAGTCTGGGTCTGATGCTTGGAAAGCATATATGAGGAGACAGACTAATACAATAAATTGGAGTCATGAACTTCCTTTGGCTCAGGGAATAAAATTTAATTTGGATAAATAATGAAAATATTAGCAAGTAAAGTTAGGTCTATTTTATCAAAAAACATATTAGTAGATGGTTTCGACCCGATTATGGATCTTAGTAAAAGTAGTGGCTCTTATATTGTTGATGAAGTTTCAGGAGATTCATATTTGGATATGTTTTCGATGTTTGCTTCAGGTGCGGTAGGATATAACCATCCCAAAATTGTAGAAAGTAAAGATTTGTTAGCGGAAGTTGCTTTAATAAAACCAACTTTATCAGATCTTTATAATACGCATTATGCAGATTTTGTTAATACATTCAATGAGAAAGCAATACCAACTTATCTTCCAAATGCATTTTTTGTTGAAGGTGGAGCGCTTGCTGTAGAGAATGCTCTTAAGACTGCATTTGATTGGAAAATTAGAAAAAATCTTAAAAAAGGAATTAAAGATAAAGGAAAGCAAGTTATCCATTTTAAACAAGCATTTCATGGTAGATCTGGTTATACTTTATCGTTAACAAATACAACAGATCCTAGAAAAACAATGTATTTTCCTAAATTTGATTGGCCTCGGGTAACTAATCCATAT
>CAZKFO010000038.1:0-13819 GCA_964552145.1 uncultured bacterium
CACCCATTTCTTTCATCTTGTTTTTTATTAGCGAGTGTCCAGTTTTCCACATTACAGGGTTTCCTTTGTACTTAACAATCATATCTTCCAAAGCCTTAGAACATTTAACATCATAAACAATTGAATCATTATCAGTAATTAAAGTGGGCAAGAACAAACTCATAAGAATATCAGATCTTATTATTCCACCATCTTGATCAAGAGCAACGATCCTATCTGCATCTCCATCAAATGCAATCCCAAGATCACATCCATTAGCTACTGTAAATTCTTGCAAGTCTGATAAATTTGAATCAACAGTAGGGTCAGGATGATGATTAGGAAAATTCCCATCTATATCACAATACAACTCTAATAATTCAATATTAAATAGCTTATATAATTCTGGTGCAACAACACACCCAGCTGCATTACCACAGTCAATTGCAACTTTTATACGCTTATTAATATCAATCTTAGATTGCACCATCCTCATATAATCAGATTTAATATCATATTGGCTAAGTTTACCCTCACCTAATCGAAACTCTTCATTGATAATCATTTTATATAATAGCTGAATATCATCTCCAAAAAATGGTTTTTTATCAAAAGTAATCTTAAATCCATTGTACTCTGATGGGTTATGACTACCTGTTATCTGAATAGAAGCATCAATATCTAAATTTGAATCATAATTAGAGTAATAATTTAAAGGAGTAGGCAGTACACCAATATCTATAACATTAGCACCTGTAGATAAAAGACCTTCTTGCAATTTACTAATGAGTGAACTCGTACTAGGGCGAACATCACCACTAATTGCAACTGTATGTTTATTATTATTTTTAATATATGAACCAAATGCCTTCCCAATTAAAAATGCTAGGTTCTCATCAACTTCAGGACCTACTATTCCTCTGATATCATAAGTTCTAAAAATATGATTAAATACCTTAATCTCCATATATATCTCCTAATACTAAATTATTCTTTGCTCCAGTAACAGATGGCATATTACTCGGAATACCTTTTAACTTAGCCACACCTAGACTAGCTATTAACATGGATTCCTTTATAGAAGAATCTATCCCATAATCCGATACCGACTTTGAAGGATAAGGAAACTTACTAAGCCAATCCAAAATAATAGGATGATTAGTCCCACCACCACTATAAATCAATTTAAAATTTCTTGAGTCAATAAATCTATTAATATTTAGTTCAATACTATTTATTGTAAATTGAACCAAGGTTCTAAGAATATCATACCTAGACAATTCACTATACCGAAGCTTAATACTATGGATAAGTTCATATCCAAACTCATCAATATCTGTTGATTTTGGTGGTTCCTTGGCTATATAACTAATACTCATTAGCTCATCAAATAAAATACTATCCACCTCTCCTTCATTAGAGTAAATAGCATCTACATCCATAGAAGAATCAAAAAAAACTTCAGAAGCCTTATCAACTAAGCTCATCCCTGGCCCTGTATCAAAACCTAAAACTTTATTTCTAAGGCCAGAAGATGGAATATATGATATATTTGATATTCCACCGATATTTAAAGTAATAATATCAATATTACTATTACGAAAGAGTAGATAGTCTAAAAAAGGCATTAATGGTGCCCCATTTCCTCCTTTACATATATCTAATTCTCTAAAATTATATACAATTGGGATTCTGTACTCACGATATAACATATCAGCTGATATTAGTTGTATTGAAACAACTTTATCAATATGCTTTACTGTATGACCATGACATGCAATTATATCATATTTGCCTTTAGACTGATTTAGAAAAGTATTTATAGAATCAATAAATATATGAGTAACCTTATCTGCATTTTCTGCGAAGTGAGAATCTTTACCTCTTATGGATAATAAAAAAGATCTATCTATTTTAGAATATGGAACAGTAACAAAACTATTTATCTTAAAATCTAAATCATAGGATTTACTTAGGTTTAAATTAATATCTATACAATCTAAGCCATCACAGGATGTGCCTGACATTAGTCCTAAAATACGCATCAAGATTATTACACCTCTTTATTTAAGGCAGCCCTTAATGAGCCTTCACAACTTGTGAGTACTCGCTTTGACTCCTTAAAGCTAACTTGAAGCTCATGCATAACAATTGCATTTTTAACATAATTATTTGATCTAGATAGAAGGTCTTTAGATTTTTCTTGATTTAAACCTGTAATAGATGAGATTATACTAATAGCTCGATGTAGTAATTTTTCATTCATCACTTTTAAATCAACCATATAATTTCCATACGTTTTATTAAGTCTAATCATTGTTATCGTACTAATTATATTCAAAATCATTTTTGTAGCTGTCCCACTTTTCATCCTAGTTGACCCAGCTATAATTTCTGGACCGACATCAACTCTTAAAATTCTATCTATATAGTGAATGTCATCAATATTATTAAATGTTATTAATGCTGTAGATGCACCAATATCTTTAGATGATTTTAAAAACTCTAGAACAAACTTTGCTGTACCACTACAAGAGATACCTATAACCGCATCACTACTAGTAATTTTCTTGCTCTCAACAATATTTTGAATCTGATCCACCTTATCTTCTGCCCCTTCAACAGATCTAAACATTGCCTCATCACCACCTGCTATAATACCTTGGACAATATCCTCATCAACCCCAAATGTTGGCATACACTCAGCTGCATCCATAACTCCAATCCGACCAGAAGTCCCTGCGCCAGCATAAATAAGTCTCCCCCCGCTTTTAATAGAAAATATAACATCTCTAATTATATTCTCTATAGCTCCTGATGAATTATTAATAGAGTCAATAATTTTCATATCTTCATTATTAAATATGGATATCATATCTGATATACTTTTAATATCGATATCTTTAGAGTTAATATTTAAGGATTCGGTAGTTTTATTATTATTTTTCATGAAATCAATATTCATTTATAGTTTCATAGAATAAATTTATTAAATTTTAACATAATGGTTATTACTTTATTCGTATTACTAGGAATTTTACTTTCAATTTTCTTTTCATCGTCAGAAATTGCGTTGCTAAGTGCTAATAAACTTCAAATTAATGTATGGAACAAACAAAACAAGCGTCTTGCAAAGTTAGCTAACTCTGTTATTGAAAATAAAGAATATTATCTATTTTGTATATTAATTGGAAATAATCTAGCTAATATACTAACAACTTCATTTCTTACAATTTTTCTATTAAGGCAAAAACAGATACCAGAAAATTTTATTTTTATAGTTATTGCACTTATAATACTCTTGTTCGCTGAGATAATTCCCAAATCTACAATCAGAAAATTTAGTAATATTTCCCTTCTTATCTTTTCTCCAGTACTTTATTTGTTTGGTATAGTTCTATATCCATTATATGGTATATATAATCTAATCCTTGGAAAACAGAATTCTATCTTTGTAGATAAAGAAATAGACTATCTTAGAGATGACATACAACATATATATGAACATGTTGATCGATCCGTAGAGATTGAAGATGAACAGAAGGAAATGCTATCGAATGTATTTGTATTAGGTGAAAATACTGCAACAGAAGTAATGACTCCTAGAACGGACTTGTCTGCGGTCTCAACAGAAGATAGCCTAGAGAAAATCCTACACGCATTTCTTGATTCGGGCCACTCTAAACTTCCTATCTACAATAACAATATAGATAATATAGTTGGAATTATATACTTATATGATTTGTTTAAGAATCCAAATAATATAGAAGAAATAATAAAGCCTGTTAATCAAATTCCTTTCAGCAAGAATGTATCTGATATTATGCAGATCTTTCAATCATCAAACTCAAATGTTGCAATTGTCATAGATGAACATGGTGGAACTGGAGGAATAATTACAGCTGAAGATATTTTTGAAGAATTATTTGGAGAATTTGAAGATGAGTTTGATCATAGTGAGATTAAGGCAAAATCTAATCCAGATGGTTCTATATCAACAAACGCAAGGATAGAGTGCGATGAATTCAACAAATTATTTAATAATTTAATTCCTAATGGAAATTATGAAACCCTAGCTGGATATATTATTTCTCAGATTGGCAGAATACCTAATCAAGGTGAAAGTTTACTTTTACCTGTTGGTCAAATAATAATAAAAAAATCATCCTCTAGAAAAATCGAAGAAATCCAGATATTTCCTAATTAAGATACCAGGGATGGAATCTCTCCACACGAGGCTAAACCATTAGATTTTGATCTTTCCATCAATTTAAGTTGTCCTGCTTCTCTATTACTTCCTCCCCAAGAGTTCAATGCATCTGCTTGAAGTGCTCTACCATAAGAGAATGTCAGATTCCAAGGAAGATCTCCTTTATATTTTTTATTCATGGAATTTAAATGAGAGGTCGCATCATCACTTGATTGACCACCTGATAGAAAAGCAATTCCAGGAACGCTTTCTGGGACATTATTTTTAAGCACTTTAACCGTCATATCACTAACTTTTTCGACATCTGCCTGATCATTACAATCCAATCCAGAAATCACCATATTAGGTTTCAAAACAATACCCTCAAGCATAACGTTATGAGTTCTAAGTATATTAAATACACAATCTAAGGTACTACTAGTTACATCGTAACAAGTTTCTACGGTGTGTTCTCCATTCATTAGCACCTCTGGTTCAACAATAGGCACAATACTAGACTCTTGACATAATGATGCATATCTAGCGAGCGCATGAGCATTTGCAAGAATGCAATGTTCCGAAGGGATTTCACTACCAATAGTAATAACTGCACGCCACTTTGCAAATCGAGCTCCAAGAGTATAATATTCTTTCAACCTATTTCTTAATCCATCTAGGCCCTCCGTAACTTTTTCATTTAATGCGCCAGCTAAATCTTTAGCACCTGTATCTACTTTGATACCTGGGATGATATTTTTTGACTCTAAATATTTTGGAAATAAAATCTTTTTATCACATGTTGTTGATTGACGCAAGGTTTCATCAAACATAATAACGCCACTAATATTATTCTCTAATCCACTAGCTGTGAATAGCATGTCTCTATATTCATTTCTCATATCAAATGTAGATTCAACGCCTATTTGTTCAAACCTTTTACCTATTGTAGGTGTACTTTCATCTGCAGCAAGAATTCCTTTGCCACTTTTTACCATTGCTGAAGCTGTATCCATTAATGCTTGTTCATTCATAATATTAAACTCCTTTTAAAATAAATTTATTTACTCTAGCTATTGAGTATGAATTTGATATTTTTATTGCCTTCTTAGCTTTCACATCAATTAGTAAGGATGATGTGAGTGCTATATCCCCATCAATTACAACACCAGGAATCCATCCATCACAGACTCCAGTAGCTATAAACATAGAGTTGTCAGATGAACATAATTTATCAATATTTATTGTTTTGTCAACTAAATGAGGAGACATATCTATTGCTCGTTTTTTTGCCTCATCTGAATGGAAATGTAACTGCCCATCAAAAAAACCTTCTAATCCTTTCACTGCAGTTGCTCCAATGACTCCCTCAGGGGCTGAACCAATTCCCATATAGATATCAGACTTTCCAGAAGCTACTTTTAGTGATGCAGCAATATCTCCATCAGAAATCATTTCAATATTTAGATTTAGCCTAGTTAACTCATCAACAATATACTGATTCCTTGGTCTATCTAAAACTATTGCCTTAAATTCATGACTAGATTTTCCTGTTTTCTTAGACATATTATTAATATTTTTCTCTATAGTGAAATCTAATGAGACAACATCTTTATATAATTTATTTGCAACTAGTTTATTCATGTAAGTATCAGGAGCATGGAATAAATTTCCTTGCTCAGAAAGAGCCATTACAGTCATGGCATTAGGATTATTATTTGCACAATTCTTTGTGCATTCAAGAGGATCCACTGCAATATCAATGGCCATTACATCTAATGAGTCTATACTATTTCCAAGTTTTTCACCAATATAAAGCATCGGGGCTTCATCAATCTCACCTTCACCAATTACAACTCTTGAATTTATAGGAGAATCCATGAGAGTTGTTCTCATCGCATTAACGGCTGCTTCGTCTGCCTTATTCTTGTTTTTGCATCCTCTTAATTGCGCACAAGCAACTGCTGCATACTCAGTCGCTTTAACAAAATAATTTTTATAGTCAATTATATTTTTCAACTTTCTATCCGATCAATCATATCTAAAAACCATTTAGAATTAATATCTAAACCTTTATCTCCCTTGATATCATTAAAATCTATACAACTTAATTCTCCTGTTCTTTCATCTTCTCCAACTACTCCACTATTGCATTTTAATGCATTCTCAAAAGCGAAATCACATATATTAAATATGTATTCTAAATCACTACTATTAGGTGCAGAAGATCTAGCAAAATATCCACTTTTCTGGATCAAGATTCGATCAAAATTGATTTTTTTAGAAATTAATTCTGAGTACCATTTGGCTGCATTAATTGTATCCAACCTAATATGTCCAAATGCATCCTTCTCAATTTCCCCCCCCCTACTCTTGATATCTTCTGATATCTCATCTAAGAAAGCTCCTTCACTAATAAACAAATTAAGACAACCAACATCATCTATAACCTTAGATAATCTACTGATCTCTTGATTGATATCTAAATTTCTCTCTGGCACATAGATTCCATGAATATCATATTTTCTTTTATCAAAATTTTGCATAGATGCTCTATTAAAAAGATTTTTTTTATCTAATTCTTGGAGATAACATTTCGCAGTAAATGCCGTAAGCCAACCTGAATTTCTACCCATGACCTCATGGACAATTAAATGACGTTCACCCATAAAATTTTCATTTACTATGTTAGAAAAAAAGGATGCTCCAGAATTAGCTGCTGTATACGCACCCAAACTTCTTGTTACGGGAAATATATCATTATCAATAGTTTTAGGAATTCCTATTACACTAATTTTAACATCTCTTGAGGAAATATAATTTTTAAGATCTTTAGCTGTGGTATTTGTATCGTCACCCCCAATAGTAAACAAAATATCTACCTTATCTTTAATTAGCTGCTGAGCAGCGACCTCAATGGGAATCTCATTTTTATTAATAAGATTTCTTTTTATACAATCTTCAATATTAGTTAACTTTATCCTACTATTACCAATCAGACTACCACCAAGCTTATAAAAAGTATCAATCTCCAAGTCGGAAAGATTTTCTTCCTCTTCTCCATTGAAGCTAACAGGCAAGTTAATATGTTCTCCTTTAAGAAGTCCTGAAAAACCATTTAAATATCCTATAGCTGATATATGATCATTAGAATGAGAGGTTTGCGATGAGTTATTCTTACTTATTTTACTAAATTTAAATAATAGCCTACCAATGCTAGAATTTAAACATGGGGCATTACCACCTGATGTTAAAAATGCTATTTTCATTAATTATGTATTGTTAATTATGTTGTAATTTATGATATAAAACTATAATGAAATATTAAAAATAAATGAAAAGTAAATCTATTATCGTTATTGCTGTAATCTACTCACTACTAATAAGTAGTAATAATTGTGATATTTGTTTTAAAGAATTAGGTGAATCCTACCTTAGAGATGCCTGGGGAAATAAGTATCATGAAGAGCATCTAAAAAAAGGAACCTTCTGCAATACTTGTTCTAGGATAATATCTAAAAGGATAACAAGAGGCGGTTTTCAATTCAATGATGGGAGATTTATGTGTAATCTCTGTGAGGCACATATTGTCAAAAATAATAGTGAGAGCTTGATTCTAGAATCAATTAACTCTGTTATAGAAATTCTTTTAAATAAGGGAATACATCTAGAGAAAGATCAATTTGATATAAAACTCGTAGATAAAGACGTATTACAATCTTCTATGTATGGCCTAACAAATCATAACCCTAGTGACCTTAAGGCCACGACTTTAATAAACAACAAAAAGTACATTATAAATATACTATGGGGACTACATCAATTAGAGTTCCAGGGAGTCCTTGCACATGAACTCATGCATATATGGGGAGACTATCATAATATAAAATTATCCAATTCAAAACTTGAGGGTTTTTGTAATACTGGATCAGCTTTTATATATAGGAATAGTAATACAGAGTTATCTAAGATATTACTTAGAAGTTTAGAAGAAAATAATGATCCTGTATATGGACATGGTTACAAATACATTAATGTAATGATTAAAAAATATGGCTGGAAAGATGTTGTGAATAGACTAATAAATCATAATCATGATTGGTCAAATTAAGATATGAAAGATATAAAAGATATTCTTGATATAGATCCTCTAGAAACTCAAGATTGGCTTGATTCTTTAAGTGCACTGATTGATGAAAAAGGGCTAAATAGAGCACATTATATTATAGAAAAACTAATTAACCATTCTAGGTCACAAGGAATAAAAATACCCTATTCTGCGAATACTGAATACACTAATACTATTTCATTAGCTAAACAGGAGCCTTACCCCGGGAACAGATTACTAGAAAGAAGAATTAAATCTATTATTAGATGGAATGCAATGGCAATGGTTGTAAGAGCAAATAGGAATAAACATGGAATTGGAGGACATATCTCTTCTTTTGCTTCATCTGCAACATTGTATGAAGTTGGATTTAATCATTTCTTTAAAGGACAAGAGAAGAATAATGGAGATTTGGTTTATATACAGGGGCATGTTTCACCAGGAATATATTCAAGGGCATTTTTAGAAGGTAGAATATCTGATTCTCAGATTCATAATTTTAGGAGAGAGCTTAGAAGCGAAAGCGGGTTATCCTCATATCCACATCCATGGCTGATGCCTGATTTTTGGCAATTTGCTACAGTATCAATGGGTTTGGCTCCAATTATGAGTATCTATCAAGCTAGATTCTTACACTACTTACAAGACAGAGGTATAACTAATAATGCTGGTAGAAAAGTGTGGGCATTCCTTGGCGATGGTGAAATGGATGAACCAGAATCACTAGGTGCAATAACTTTAGCAAGTAGAGAAGGACTAGATAATCTAATATTCGTTATTAATTGTAACTTACAAAGATTAGATGGGCCAGTAAGAGGAAATGGTAGAATAATACAGGAGCTAGAAGGCGCTTTTAGAGGTGCCGGATGGAATGTTATAAAAGTTGTCTGGGGATCTGATTGGGATCCACTTTTTGAAAAAGACACAGAGAATCTGATTTTAAAAAGATTTAATGAGATAGTTGATGGAGATCAATTAAAATATATCGTTGAAGGAGGTGCATATACTAGAGAGCATTTCTGGGGGAAGTCAAAGGAATTGCTTTCTCTCGTTGAACACTTAACAGATGATGAGTTAAGTCAACTTAGACTTGGAGGTCATGATCCTGCAAAAGTTTACGCTGCATACTCAAAAGCCGTGCAACATAAAGGGCAGCCCACCGTAATATTAGCTCAAACAATTAAAGGTTATGGATTAGGAGAGTCTGGAGAAGGTAGAAACATTACTCATCAACAAAAAAAACTTAATGAACAGGAATTACTCAATTTTAGATCAAAATTTGACATCCCACTAACTGATGAAGAGTGTGTCAAAGCACCATTTTACAAACCAAATGATGATAGTGAAGAAATTAAATATCTAAAGAAACGAAGAGAACTTCTTGATGGTTATCTCCCTTTTAGAGAGGATGATAAGAAAATATTAGATATCCCTTCTCTCTCAATTTTTGATGAGCTACTTAAAGGATCTGATAATAGGCAAATATCAACAACAATGGCATTTGTCAGATTACTTACAATACTTGTAAAAGATGAAAATATTGGAAAATTAATAGTTCCTATTATACCTGATGAAGGAAGAACATTTGGAATAGATCCTCTATTTAGACAGATAGGGATATACTCACATTCTGGACAGAAATATGATCCCGTAGATTCAGATCAATTTTTATATTATAGAGAAGCTACTGATGGACAAATACTTGAAGAGGGTATTAGTGAGTGTGGAGCTATATCATCTTTTATTGCAGCAGGGACATCACATGTCAATAATTCACAACCAATGATTCCTTTCTTTATTTTTTACTCAATGTTTGGCTTCCAAAGAATTGGAGATTCCATATGGGCTGCTGCAGATATGAGAACTAAAGGCTTCTTAATTGGAGGGACTGCAGGGAGAACTACATTAAATGGCGAAGGTTTGCAACATCAAGATGGTCACAGTCATCTAATGGCATCAACAATTCCTAATCTAAAATCATATGACCCAGCATACGCATATGAGATTGCTATTATTATACATTATGGTTTGGATTTGATGTACAATAAAAATGAAGATGTATTTTTCTATCTAACTTTAGAAAATGAAAATTACATACAACCTTCAATTCCAGAAAAAAATATTAAAGAAGGTATTATTAAAGGTATGTATAGGATAATAGAAGCTAAACAATCAAAAAAACTATCTGTACAACTATTAGGTAGTGGCCCTATCTTAAATGAAGTAATCAATGCCTCAAAATTATTATTAAATGATTGGGATATCCAATGTGATGTTTGGAGCGTCACAAGTTACTCCGAACTTCATAAGGATGCTGAGGAAATAAGCAGATGGAATCATTAGCATCCTAATAAAGATAGCAAAATATACTACTTAGAAAAATCTCTAAAAAAAGATAAAGGCCCAATCATTGCGTGCTCAGATTATGTTAAATTAGTATCTGAGCAAATCTCTCCATATATAGATATAGATTTAGTATCAATTGGGACAGATGGATTTGGAAGAAGTAGTAGCAGAGAAGAACTAAGAGATTTCTTTGAAATTGATAAATTTCATATAGCCTTAGCTGCAATAAACGCATTATATAAACAAAAAAAAGTAGATAAAAAAATAGTGGAAAAGGTTATAAAAAGATATAATATTGACCCAGATAAAGTAAACCCATTAAAACGCTAGATATAATGAAAATCATATTACCAGAATTAGGAGAAGGGATATCAGATGTTGAAATTAGAGAAGTCCTTGTTGAAGAGGGAGATTCTCTAACGAAAAATGATCCTATACTAATTCTTGAAACTGATAAAGCTTCAATGGAAATTCCATCTGAAGTTGATGGTGTAATATCTAAAATTCACGTCTGTGCTGGCGATAAAATATCTCCTAATGACTTAATATTATCTATTAAAATTCATGATGATAATATAACTGAAGATAACGAAGCCCCCATACCTTCTAAAGGAACTCAACCTAATAAAATTGAATCTGAAGAACAAGATATAATCACAGAGAATAACACTTTAGAAAAATCTAATAAAACAATACAAGAAGTAGATTTCTCTAAGGTATTAGCAAGTCCTTCAACAAGAAAACTAGCAAGAGACCTTGGCTGTGATATAAACCTTATAAATGGTAGTGGTGATAATTCAAGAATAACTAGAGAAGATGTATTAAAATATGTTAATCAGCATTTATCTTCAGGGGATACAACGTTAAATCCTAGTGATTTAAAAAAAATACTAAGAGATGAAATGTCTACGATTAAAAAAGAAATTGTAGATGAAATATCTACTACAAATGAAAGTAAAGATACTGATGTTGATTACAGCAAATGGGGCCTAACTGAAAATAGACCATTAAATAAAATTAAAATTGCAACTGGAAATAACATGAGTGAAGCTTGGTCAGATATTCCACAGGTTACTCAGTTTGAAAATGCGGATATAACAAATTTGTATAAAATTTATAAGAATCTTAAAAGAAGTAATAAAAATAAGGGTATTAAAGTATCTCTCATACCATTCTATATTAACTTCTTAGTTCAAACTATTAAGAAATTTCCTGAAATAAATAGCTCTCTAAGTAGAGACAAGAAAAGTCTAATTATAAAGAAGTATGTAAATGTAGGAGTTGCAGTAGATACATTGCAGGGATTAGTAGTCCCAATTATTAAAAATTGTGAAACCAAATCAATAAAAGAAATTAATACAGAGTTAACAGTATTATCTAAAAAAGCCCGTAATAGTGAATTGAAAATTAATGATATTGAAGGTGGTACAGTTACTATCTCAAGTTTAGGAGGTATAGGGGGCACCTATTTTACTCCCATAGTAGTCCCTCAACAAGCAATCATTCTAGGGTTCTCAAAAGCAGAGAGCAAGTTAATCTTGAATAATAAAAATAAGAAAATGAAAAATAGGCTAATCCTACCTTTTTCTATGTCTTATGACCATAGGATAATAGATGGAGCATTAGCTGCAAAATTTACAGCTGAACTAGCGAGATTACTATCTTCAGTTAAACTTAATGGATAAAAATTATGTCAAATAATAATCATATTGTTGTTATTGGTTCTGGGCCAGGTGGATATGCAGCTGCTTTTAGAGCTGCTGATCTTGGTAATCAAGTAACAATTATAGAAAAAGACCCCCAGCTTGGTGGAGTATGCTTAAATAGAGGATGTATCCCATCAAAAACGTTACTGCATATATCAAAGGTAATAGAGGAAGCACACGAAATCAAAAAAGCTGGAGTTGAATTCTCAAACCCTAAAATAGATATGATGAAGATCCAATCATGGAAAAATAGAGTTATAAAAAAATTAGGAGGTGGAATAAAGCTACTTGCAAATAAGAGAAAAGTTCAAGTTATTACAGGTAATGCTGAATTCATATCTGACAAATCAATTAAAATTACAGGTGACTCTGATCAAATTGTAAATTTCGACAAATGTATTATTGCTACTGGCTCTCGACCAAGCACTCTACCATTTTTAGAAGTTGATCATAAAGACATATTAAACTCAACCTCTGTATTATCCTTAGATGTAATACCAAAAAGTATGCTTGTTATCGGTGGTGGATATATTGGATTAGAAATGGCAACTGTTTACTCCTCCTTGGGTACAAAGGTAGATGTCGTAGAGTTTTTACCAAGACTACTACCTGGTGCAGATGAAGACCTAGTGGAAGTCTTACATAAATCATTAGATAAAAAACTTAACAGTATCCTTTTAAATACAAAAGTTGTATCTGCTACAAAATCTAAAAGTGGACTAAAAGTAGATATGGAAGCGAATGATAACATTATCTCTAATAAATATGAAAAAGTCTTAGTCTCCATTGGAAGAATTCCTAATACTGATAATTTGGAACTGAAGAATGCAGGTGTTGATGTAAATAGCAGAGGTTTTATTAACGTTGATGAATACAGAAGAACTAATATAGAAAATATATATGCAATTGGTGATATAACAGGAGATCCTATGCTGGCTCATAAAGCTACACACGAGGGGAAAGTAGCCGCAGAAGTATGTTCAGGAATACCAAATGCTTTTGAACCTCAAGTAATTCCAGCTGTTATCTTTACTGATCCAGAAATTTCATGGGCTGGATACACCGAAGAAGAATTAAAGAGTAAAGATATTCCATATGAAAAAGCTATCTTCCCTTGGCAAGCTAGTGGAAAAGCAATATCAATTGGAAGAACTGAAGGTAAAACTAAGATACTATTTGAACCTGAATCTAAACGAATAATTGGAGTTGGAATCGTTGGTTATAATGCTAGTGACTTAATTGGAGAAGCCGCTCTGGCAATTGAAATGGGTTCTTGCTCTGAAGATATAGCTTTAACCATACACCCACATCCAACACTGACAGAAACTTTTGCTAATACTGCTGAAGTTATGGAAAAAACAATTACAGATCTTTACATACCATAAATAATTATTAAAATATAAATGAAAAAAAACAATCTACTTTCAGTGAATCAAAGGATTATTCAAATATGTCTTTTTCTACTTGCTGCTATTTCATTATTGGGTGCATCCT
>CAZKFO010000039.1:0-13765 GCA_964552145.1 uncultured bacterium
GAAACAACTGGAGCAGATCAAGAGGAGTGTGAACTTTTAGGTGGTATTTTTAATAATGGGCTTTGCACGGCAATGGCATGTTATACCCCAGATGGATTTGTTGGAAATTCTGATGATAATGATGTGGGCTGTGATGGTATTTATGATGAGTGTGGTGTTTGCGATAATGACCCCTCTAATAATTCTTTTTATCTAAGTGAAACACAATTTGGTGGTGCCTATGATTGTACTGGAGAATGTTATGGAACTACCCAGCTACTTTATTGGTTTTCGGATTGTGATTTTGATGGATTAGCGGATAGTAATAATAGTCAACCTGTTTGTGGAGAACCCACAGCTAACGATTTTAATGTTCTCTGTCCAGATGGAGGAAATATTATTTCTATAGATCCAGACAACCATACTTTTGATCCTCATATAAATTGCACATCAAATCAAGTTGATGAATGTGGTAGTTGTGATGGCGATGGATATGATTGTGCTGGAACTTGTCATCCATCTTCACCGCTATCAGAAGAAAATAACTGTAATATTAATGGAGAAGGATGGGGGGTATCAATAACTATATCTATTGAAAATCGATATGCTCAATCAACTGATTTAACAGAGGAAACTTATATTCATATCTTTGAGGGTTGCAGACCATACAATGGATATGATTCTGATTATGAGTATTCATATTTGAATGGTCTTGATATCTGTGGGGAGTGTTATCTAGGGAATTTACCTCCAGAACAGGGAAATATATTATCTGACTATGTTTTTGATCCGATCAATGAGCCTGAGCTATATCTGCCTAACTACTCTTGTAAAGGATGTGCAGATAAAAATGCGTATAATCATGATGAAGACGCTCTTTTTGATGATGGTAGCTGTAGTTTTCAACTTTATGCAGGTGATGTGAATAGAGATGGAATTGTAGATGAACTTGATCTTGATGGTATTGCTGAGTTTTGGAATTATTATACAGATTACCCAAGAGATGGAGCGAGTATTCTCTGGTATCCTCAGCTTGCACAAGATGATTACTGGTATGATCCTTCTACTGGGGAAGAGTCAACTAGTGGCTGTCCGATGTTTGCAGATGCAGATGGAGATGCTCTAGTTACGAATGGAGATGTTTCCGCAGTATTACTTAATTGGGGAAAAGAAGTAAGTAGTCAGTACTACTATCCTTGGGGAGATACTGGTGAAGCTCCTAGCTGTTTATCATATAATTCTGCTTTATATATAGAGAATTATTCTGATATGTATGAGTATATTATTGATAACCATGATTATAATTCTGGGACTGAAGATGCCATTGAATATCTTGCTGATCTCTTAAATGTAGATGTAGGAGTTAATTATATTCCTGATGGAATCACAGTCCACCAGAACTATCCAAACCCATTCAACCCAGAGACTACATTCCCTCTAGATTTAGGTGGTAGTGAAAATCAAGACGTTACTCTTAAAGTATATAATCTTAATGGCGCTCTAGTTTATAAACAGACGGTTAATCTTTATCCGGGATCGTACACGTCAAATTCACCATTTACTTGGAATGCTCAAGGAACTTCTTCTGGAATCTATATGTATAGCTTTGAATTAGTTTCTGATGGTGATATTGTTTTTAATAAAATAATGCTTATAAAGTAACAAACTCACTATGAGATACTATCTCTCTATATATCTATTATTTTTATCCGTCTTATTAGTTAATTGTGATACAGATTCACTTAGCTCAAGTTATGCAAGACCTGAAGTTCGTTTAGTTGTTATTGATGAAGAATCTACGTTAGAGGGCGCCAGCATAGGAGATTCTATCACGTTAGCTATTGCACTTGATCTTAAAAACATGGATGATTTGTACTACCTTGGATTTAAAATTTCATTTAATGATGAAATCTTTCAACCAAGAGAAGAGAATCCATATGATTACAATATTGATGGTTCATTTTTTGAGACCACTGGAGAAACTATATATGATCTAAATAATAATGGTGTGCTTGATGGTAATGAGGGTTGGGATGATGAAAATGGAAATGATGAGTATGATGGGCCTCTTGATTACCCAGTTGGAATTATAAATTTAGGAGATCAAGACGGGAATGATTCAATAGATTATTTTGAAGGAAGTTTGGGGATTTTAGACCCTAGCACAAATGGAAATGTTGACGGTGCGGGCAGAGTGTGTAAGTTTTATCTTGTAGGTATCCTTACGGAAACAGTTTTTGATATTGATATAACAGATGCTTTTACTTATGTGGGTGGAGTTGATCAATCTGAGGATTATTCATCAGCATCATGGGATATATATACACTTTTGGTAGGGAGTCCGCATGAACCTGTTTTATTTCTTCAAGAAGAAGAAAATTCTAATAGTGAAGAAATTTTAATAGTTTTAAAAATAGAAGATTCTCCTAAGATAGCATCATTTTCTGCTAAAATTAATTTTGATTCTAGTATTTTAACCTATCTTGGTGAAACTTCCATGGACTTCTTTGACGAAGAAGATTATTTTGATTCCTCGACTGAACTGGTATTGGATACTGAAACAAATCAAGGTATTTATTATATTGATTATAATCATAATATTTTGGGTGAAGAAAGTGAAGAAGTAGATTTAGAAGAGGAACCTTTATCAGAAGGATGGGGGGATATAATTCAATTAACTTTTAAAGTTAATGATAATATTTCTGAAACTAACACTACAATAGTCCTTATTAATGATCTGTTATTTCCAGCTATTTCTGGATGGAATTCATATTCTGATCAAGGTGGTTCTGAGTATCAGCTAGATAAAAGCTATTGGACGATACAAGACTCTCTAGAAATTAATTTCTAGGTATCTATTGATAATATTAAAAATTATATTTACTTTTTAATATCTTATTTCAAAGAACTACTTAATTTTAAAGGATTTTCTTATGCCAGCACTATTTTTATTGTTATCTATTTTCTTATTTTCTTGTAATGATGATTCTCCGAGCTCGAGCTCTACATCAGATGTTATTATTCCGAAGCTTTATGTTTGTGATCAAGTTAATGATAAAGTTATAGTATTAGATGCTTCAACCATTGATCTTGATGAGATTTATTCTATAGATATAAATTTCACTGATGACAGTGAAGAAATCGAGATGCCTCATCATGTCACTATCGATGAGCAAAATGGATATTGGTTTGTAGCTACAACTGAAGCTGGATATATAGGCATGTATGATTTATCATCAGATACTTTAATCCATGATGTCTATGTTGGTGGTGATGGTGCTATGCCTGCTTTATTAACTGCAGATAAGAGTAATAAAATTTTATATGTTTCAAAATCATCAATGCCGATGAGCACATTAAATGAAATAGATGTATTATCATATGATATGGATAGCCTTGTGGTTGAGGAATCTATTACACTATCTGAGACAATAGATGATTTTCCTAAGCCTCATGCAATCTCACTTGACGTTAATACATCTATGGGAAGTAGTTTAATTACGGCTAGTTATGAAAATGATTGGATAGCTAGAGTTACAGATTACAGTGGCTATGTTTCATCTTCATCAACTTTAACACGAATTGGTCTTGATGTTGATGTAGATGGACCAAATACATCTAACAAGTACAAACCTATTGCGGCTGCACAGAAAGATGATTTTATTTTTCTATCCTGTGTAGGAGATTCTTTAGATGTCAAATCACAAGTGCAGCTTTGGGATTTAAGTGAACTGCAACAGGGCCCAAAAGGTTTGCTTGAATTCAGTATAAATTCAAGGTTATGGCATATCACTCCTTCTCCTGTTGATAATAATGTGTATGTAGTATTAAAAGGTTATTCAAATGTTCCTAGTTCATCAGGGCTAGCCAGTTTTGGATATGATAGTTTAGGAAATCTAACACTTAATTGGCAAAAAATGGATTCTTCATTTGATGAATTACATGGAGTTGCTGTATCTGCTGATGGTTCTAGATTGTATGTGTCAAGTAAAGGTGATGGGAGTATACATGTTTTTAATTCATCTGGAGAATTACTTAATTCTATATCTAATGCTGGAGGTGCAACGAAGGATCTAACAGGGATAGCATTAGTTCAAGTGCCATAACTCTTATTCAAGTCCAAGAGTATTTGTTCTCATTGTTTCTGATCTTTATAAATATAGTTAATGATAATATTATACTTTATTTTTTTTAGTCTTTCTCTTTCAATCAACTTTGAATTACAAAATTTTTCTGCAGTTATTAATATAGAATCTAATCAGCTAGAACAACCATTTACAGGTGGAATAAATTATGCTAAAGTTTCTTGGAGAGATTGGGATCAAGATGGAGATATCGATTTATTTACCTTAGATGAGGACTATCATTTTAGGTACTATAATAATAGAGGGACTGCTTTTGAACACGAATTTTATTTAGATGAGCATCCGATACGTGAGTTGAATGGAATGGCTTGGTTTCACCTAGATGATTTTGATAATGACGGAATATTAGAACTTGTAACTCAATCAACAGAGAACCCCGATCATGTGATGTATTATGAGTTTGATGGTAATAATTTTTTATTTATTTCTTTACTATATCAAAATACAGGACAAGAGGTTATTAGTTCTTCTGTTATGACTCCTACTTTTGTTGATATTGATAATGATGGAGATCTTGATTTTTTTACAGGAAATCTAATTGGAACGGTTAATTTTTACATGAATGTAGGATTTGATAATAATGTTCCATCTTTTGAATTTATCTCATCTCAGTGGGAAGATATATTTATTTCTGGTCCTTCTGCTAATAGACATGGAGCAAGTGTAATTTCATTTATCGATTTAGATGGAGATTTAGATTACGATCTTGCATGGGGAGATTATTTTCAAAGAAGTCTTTATATTTTATGGAACGAAGGGAATCCAGAAAATCCATCTATGAATTCAAATAATTTCTTATATCAATTTCCTACATCTAATCCAGTATATACCTCTGGTCAAAATCTACCCTCATTTACAGACATTGATGGAGATGGTGATATGGATCTTTTTATAACTGTTCTTGGAGGTGATGGACCCTTACAGTTAAATAATAATTTTTATATGTATGAAAACATAGGTAGCTCTAGTAATCCAGATTATGAATATAGAACAGATAATTTTCTAGGCTCTCTAGATTTATTATCTAATGTTGTACCTAGGTTAGTAGATATTGATAATGATGCTGATCTTGATATGTTCGTTGGACAAGATTTTACAAATATTACAGATCCAACAATGGGTAGAATATATCAATTCAGTAATGAGGGATTAACTCATCCAAATTGGACATTATTAGACTCAGCCTTTCTTGGAACTCAGGTTGGACTAAGTCTTTATCCTGAGTTTGTTGATATTAATGCTGATGGAGACTTGGATTTATTTATTGGTGAATACAATGGGAGAATTAGTTATTTTGAAAATGTTGGTGATGCAGAGAATCTAGCATTCTCCAATCAAGGATATTTAAATGATATTGATCTAAGCTTTTTTAGTGCCCCAGAATTTTGTGATATAGACTATGATGGAGACTTAGATTTATTTATTGGAAGCTATTCTGGTGGTATTAATTATTATGAGAACGTAGGTACTCCTAATCAATTTAACTTCATGGAGTCAGATTTTATACTTCCTAATATTAATGGATATAGTAGAACTAGTTTTGAATTCATCGACTTAGATAATGATATGGATTATGATATATTAGTTGGAACTGGCTTAGAGGGGTTAATTGTATATTGGAATATTGGTAGCAAAGAATCATATGAATTCATTCAAGACACATGTCTTGATTTGCCTTATTTTGGATATAATATTAAAACAACTATTGGCACACTTGATGGTGAAGAATATAATGATATGATTGTTGGAATTTCTACAGGTGGGTTCTTGCATTACAAATTCAAGATCAATACCAAGGGGGATGTTGTGCTTGATGATATAATTGATGTCTTGGATATTGTAGCAATTGTAAATCATATTTTATATAATAATCATGAATTAAATTGTAGCGTGGATTTTAATCATGACTCAATTGTAGATATTAATGATGTAATATTAATAGTTAATATGGTCTTAGGTTAATTTTTAACTGTAACATCATGTAAAATCCCTTAATTATTTATATACTTTTTTATAACTTGTATCACATATTTTTTTAAATGATTAATTAAGTTATTATGAGGACATTTTATGAAGTTTAAACATATATTGAATTTATTATTATTTCTATCGTTTGGCTATGGTTCATCTTGGGTGCACCATGTAGATGCAAGTGAGCAAAGATCTATTGCTCCAGCAGTTATTGATTCTAATGTTGAAGAGACCATTCTTTCTTTTGAATTCACTGGTTTCTATCAGAGGGAGGTAGATACTTCAAATGGCATTCAGTATATTATTGATTTAGAGGGGGGAGCTTCAATCCTAGAAAAAGGTGCTCCTGATATTGATAAATACTCAACTTCTATTATTATTCCAGATGATGCCTTAACATCTGTTGAGATTATTTCATCTTCGTATCATGATTTTTACGATATATCTATTATCCCATCTAAAGGTAATTTATCTAGAGATATAGATCCTGCAAGTGTTCCATATGAGTATGGGAGTGATTATAAATCTAATGCTTTCTATCCAGGTGTGGTAGCAGAGCTAAGTGATCCATATATTATAAGAGAATTAAGAGGACAGAGCATAGCACTGTATCCTTTACAGTATAATGCATCAACCAAAACACTCAGGTTATATACAAGTATAGAGTTAAAGATAAAGTCTTCACCTGGAGAAAGTATTAATGTTTTAGATAGATCTTTAATTGGTGAAAGAGTATCAAAAGAGTTTGATGATATATATCAAGATGTTTTCTTGAATTATGAAAATGATACTCGCTTTAACTATCTATTAGATCAAGGTAATATGCTTATTATCAGTTATGGTGATTTTATTGATGAAATGATGCCATTTGTTGATTGGAAGAATAAAAAGGGAATTCCAACGGAAATTGTAAATGTTACTTTAGTTGGAAGTAATTCTAATTCGATTAAGACTTTTGTAAGTGATTACTATTATGAACATGGATTAACATATCTTTTATTAGTTGGTGATGTAGCACAAATTCCAACTCCTATCATAAATGGTGCATCTTCAGACCCATCTTATGGTTTTATAAGTGGAAATGATTCATTCTCTGAAATATTTGTAGGTAGATTTTCAGCGAATAATCCTTCGCAGCTTACAACTCAAATTACTAGAACTTTAGAGTATGAGCAATCACCCTCATATGTAGAGCATTTTGATAAGGCCTTTGGTGTAGCATCAAATCAAGGACCAGGATATGGCGGATATACAGATGATGAGTTTAATGATTTCCTTTGGGATACATTGTTGTCTGGCTATACATACAGTAATTTCCAGAGTGTTTATGATCCTTCGGTGTCAGTTTCTCAAGGAGTAAATATTATCAACAGTGGTGTTGGAATAATTAATTATACTGGTCATGCAGGACCTACTGGCTGGGGGAATGGTGCCCCCTTGGGAGTTAATGATGTAAATAATTTACAGAATGCAGATATGCTTCCATTTATATTTACAGTAGGATGTAATCCTGGAGAGTTTAATAATTATGATGAGTGTTTTGGAGAATCTTGGCTAAGATCATCTGATAGTAATGGTAATCCAACGGGTGCTATAGCTTTTTTAGGTTCTACAATCAGTCAGTCATGGGAACCTCCTATGCATGGTCAATGGGCTATGAATTCAATTTTAACAGAGTCATACGATGAGAACAAATCAAGATCCTTTGGCTCGGTAAGTGTTAACGGGTGTATGCATATGAATGAAGCACAAGGTTCATCTGGAATTAATGAAACAAATCACTGGACTATCTTCGGAGATCCTTCTGTACTTCTTAGAACTGATCATCCAGTTGCTCTCAATCCAATTCATGATAGTGCTATATTGATTGGCCAAACAGAATTTGTAGTAGATGTAGGTGTTGATGAGGGATTAGTTGCCCTATCTAATGATGATGGTTTAATTGCATCAAGTTATGTTCAAGATGGAGTTGCAGTTCTTTCTTTAGATGGTATGGATATGATTCCTGGAACTTTAAGTTTAGTAATTACATCTTTTAACGCTTATGCTTATGAAACAGAGGTGAATGTAATTTCTCCAGATGGTGCTTATGTGTTAGCAACAGGTTATAGTTTTGTTAGTGATTCAGGTTTGGATAACCAAGTTTCGTTTGGAGATTATGTGGAAGTAAATATTTTAGCTGAGAATGTTGGTTCAGAAAATGCTAGTGCAATATCAGTTAGCGTGACAACTCTTGATGAATATATATCAATAGTTAATGGAAATTCATTAATTGCTTACGCAATTGTTAATGAAGAAACTTCAACTGAGTCTCCAGTTACTTTTAATGTTGCTGGTAATGTTCCTGATGGACATATGGCATCATTTAATGTTTTATTTGATAATGGAGAAGGTGATACTTGGAGCGGAAACTTTTCTATTGAAATTCATGCAACTGATTTTCAAGTTCTAAACGCTGTATTCATAGATGAAGATCAAAATGGAGTGTTTGATCCAGGTGAATCAGCTGCTTTAACAGTAGACTTAGCTAATTTGGGTTCAGCTGATTTTGGTTGGTATCCTGGAGCTCAGATAACTTCTAATAGTGAGTATATTCAATTAGAGTCAGATTCGCTTGTATGGCTATATGGTATTAGTTCTGAAGATTCATATGAGTGGACATTCTATTTATCTGCAGATTCAGATACTCCTCTTGGAACTACTGGTACAGTATCAATATTCTGGGGCGCATCAGATTTAAGCAGTGGATGGTGTAATGAATTGGCTGGGGGATGTCCTGAGCCATTTGAATTTATCTATACGATGTCTATTGGTCTTCCATTTGATGATCAGCTTGCAACTCCTGAGAATTTAGATGCATCTGTTTATTCGAATTATATTGAGCTGGCATGGGATGAACCTATTTTATTTGATTGTGATGCAGATGCTCCTTATAGTGATGATTGCTACGCGTATGTGATAGAAATTGATCCTTACTGCTGTGATTTTAACTGGGATTCAATATGTGAAGGAGCGTATCAGGATTGTATAGGTAGAGATATTAATAAAGAAGAATTTCAAGTACTAGATAGTGATCGTCAAATTCAGGATTTCAATTCTTCTATTTATGAATTAGTGAGAGATAGAGAAATTACAGGTTATAATATATTTAGAAATGGTGACTACATCGCCTCAAGTGTATTCACTATTTACAATGATAGTGATATTAGTAACTCTACTGAGTACTGCTATTATGTTACAGCTATGTATGATAATGGCCAATCATATGGCTCTGAAGAAGTATGTGTGGAGACTATGGGTATACAGGGTGATGCAAATGGTGATAATGAGGTTAATGTATTAGATGTTATTATTGTTGTGAATATGATATTCGGTTTAGAGGATGAGAACCTACTTGCTGTAGATTTAAATCAAGATGGAGAGGTTTCTATACTTGATATTATTATTCTAGTTAATATGATTATCAGCTAAATTTTTTAAGCACTTTGAAAAGGCTCAACAGTACATCCTGCATGGGTACATAACCTGCTTAATGCTATAACTTCATCTTGACTTTTTCTATATAGAAGTATTCCATCTGAATCAATTTCATTACCGTTTGTGTAAGCAGCTCCACCAATGGTATTCAACTCTTCATAATCTTCAAATAATAGTATAAGTTCATTTTGGTTATCATCGGTAACAATAATCGAAGAATCTTTAATTATTGTATTATATCGATTTAATGGTTCAATTTCAAATGGTGGGTCAACAGGTGGAGTTATTACATTTCCCTCTTGATCAAATTGAGCAAAATGACATGGACATTCAGAGTAAAGTATATTTTCTGATGGATTTGGTCCAATAAGTTCTGGTTTAGTACAAGACTGAAATACAGATGAGGTCACTGGTATACATATTATACCTCCAACACACTTACTTGTTTTTGATATAAACTCTCTTCTAGTTATTTTTTTCTTAGCACTCATCAATCTAGATTAATCATTTTTAGATTAGCTTTAATTTTTATTGTTTCTGATATTTTAATCATTAATAAGGAGGGTCTCTCCACATTAAATGAAGTAATATCTATATCAAAATCACATTTTCCTATAAATGAATTAGATTCTCTTAATAGGGAAACTTTAACAGGAATTTCTTTTTGTATTCCATGAAAATCAATTATTCCGTTCATATCAATACTTGTATCATTTATACTATTAAATTTAAATTTTTTCGACTTAAATGATACGTTAGGATATAGTAGTGATTCTGTATAGTAAAGCATGTTAGAGTCACGGCTATCATTACCAGAATCAAAGCTATTTAATGGTACAGAAATAAATAGCTCGCATATATTTTGTGCACAGCTCATCTCAAAATCTATCTTCTTTGATATGCCTTCCCATGCATGAAAAGTATGCTCTCCTTTATAACTTATTTGAGATGCTGTGGTATCAATTTTCCAAGCGTTTAGTAATGAAGTGAGAATGATTATTAATATTGAATACATCTTCACCTTAGTAGTGTGGTTAAGAATGCTAGTATATAACTTGATACAGTAATTGTACCAACTGTTTTATGTAATTCTAAGAGGTCTTCTCTATCTTTGCATCTTCCGGGGATTCCATTTTGGCATTCAATTCCTGCAACTGATGTATAATAGCCCAGTGATGGCTGCATCGCCATCCCAGCAAAATGAATTAAAGCTAGGTATCTATGAAGCTTAATTGATGATATTTTTTTTGTATATTTCATTCCTGGTGGGGAAAAAATAGATAAACTCGCGGCTGTCATATACGTACTAAATGTAAAATAACCTAGGTTCATATGAAGGTCTTTATATTTCAGATATCCATCAGCTTCCTCTGTCATTTTATATCCTATATTAGATTGATATAGCATAGCCCCAAGAGTAAACAACGCAAATCTTTGATGAAGCTGAAGCATATTTCTTCTTATTCTTAGCTCTTTGATTCGACTATCTGGATTTATAAAACTATTCCTTATAATTCCATTATTACCCCATAGCACATTCTTAATGAAAGGCATATTTTTAGGTAAGCTATCAGTTGTTGCTAATTGAACATTAGACCCTTTCAACATTCCAAAACTGAATATTAATATATATAAGATCTTAAGCATTAAGTTAAATTACAAAAATTATATAAATAAATCTGATGTGATTTCATCGAGCAACATAAAGTTATTATTTTTCAATTTAAGATAACCATTTTTAATAGTTAGTTGAGGCCATTTCCTCATTATTTTTTCAAAGCATACATCTCCATTAATTTTATTTAAGTTTTCTATATTTATGCCTCTTGATGTCCGAAGTCCGTTCATGACAACCTCGTTATAGTGATCTTTATCTTTAAGTATTTCTTGATTATCTATAGGTAGTTTTCCATCTTTAATATTTGATATATACATATCTAATGATCTATAGTTCCACCATCTTTTAACTCCATTATAACCATGTGCGGAAGGACCAAATGCTAAATATGGATTAAGATTCCAGTAGTGAAGATTATGTAGGCACTCTTTATTTTTTTTTGAGTAGTTTGATGCCTCATATTGATAATAACCACTATTTTTAAGATTTAGCATACTCTGTTCATACATCTGATAATCTGTATCTTCCTTTGGCATTTTAACTTTTCCATTGGAAACCTGGTTGTATAATTTTGTTCCTTTTTCAACTGTAAGAGAATAACATGAAATATGCTCTGGATCTAATTTAATAACTTCATTTAAATTGCTATCAAGTATATCTAGGGATTGATTCGGGATATTAAAAATCATGTCAGTATTTATATTATTAAACCCTGCAGAGCGTGCATCATTGTAGGCTTTAAAGCAATCTTTAGGAGTGTGAAGTCTATCTAAAAATTTAAGTAGTTTATCATCTAGAGACTGAAAACCAAATGATATTCTATTAATTCCTAATTCTTTATATTCTTTCAATCTTTCTCTAGGTGATTCTCCTGGATTTGCCTCAATTGTTATCTCCTCTAGCTGAGATAAATTTATTCTTTTTGATAAAGATTTAAATATTTTTTCAATATCACTTGAAGGAATTAATGAAGGTGTTCCACCACCTAAAAACATAGAGTTGAATCCAATCTCATCGACATTATGTTGCTCAAAGTATATTTCAATTTCTTTAACAAGAGAATGAATAAATATAGGAATATAATTTTCTTTATCTGTTACTGAGAAAAAGTCACAATAGCCACACTTAACTTTGCAGAACGGGAAATGTATGTATATACCTCCCATTTTTTTGTTCTGTTTTATCATCTTGAGCTTAATTTATTCTTAATGTGTATAAGGCCTTCTATAATCATCCATATAATTAGGAATATTAAAATTCCATTTATAATTAGTACCATATTATTTGAAGATGTTTGAAATTTAATTACAAGAACGCTAATTGCTATCATCATAATAATTATCATAGGAATAAAAAATGGCATAATATTTTTCTTTTTATCCCAAAAGTATATACTCAATATCATTAAGGTTAAGGCTGCAAGCATCTGATTACTAGCGCCAAATATTGTCCAAAGATTATTCCGTAGGCCATCATTTGTAGTGATTAAATATGCTGGAGTGATTGATAGAAAAGTAGCAAAATATTTATTTTTCAATAATGTGATTTTTGTAGCATTTCCAAATTCAGTAATGATATATCTCTGGATTCTTGTAGCCGAATCAAGAGTAGTAGCTGCAAATGAAACTACCAAAACAACGATAAGTGTCTGAGCTAGGTTCGAATTAAACCACAACTGTTCAAGCAAAGAGGCACTACCACCTATAAAAGTTGAAAGAGCTCCTTTTTGAGCAGTTGAGAAATCACACATCCATGGTAAACACTGAGTATCTACAAAGGAAATTCCTGCAACTGCAGCAATAGTAGCTGCTAATGCTAGAGAGCCCTCTCCCAGTGTGGCACCATATCCTATAGCCCTTGCATCTCTCATCTTATCTACCTGTTTTGAAGTAGTACCTGATGATACGAGACCATGGAAGCCACTAATAGCTCCGCATGCAATAGTTACAAACAAGAATGGTATTATAGGTGGCCCTGTATCGGTATTGGCTATTACTGGTGCTATTATTTCTGGCTGTACAATAAAGATAGATAAGAATATCAAAGATAGCCCTACAATTAGTTGATGACTATTTATATAATCTCGTGGTTGCAGCAGAATCCATACGGGGATTAGACTAGCAATAGCAGAATAAATAAATAGTATGATTATCCAGGTATGTTTAATACTATTTTCTGCAATTCCTATACTTTTAAGACTAATAGGATTGATAGAACCAACCCATACAAAGAAATATAAAATACAAAGAGCAATAGCTGAAGGCACAAAGGCATCTAGGTTTTTTTTGTATATTAAATATCCTATAATAATAGCAACAATGATTTCTATATTGATTGGAATGACTGCAGTGGGGAATTTCGTAAAAAGACCAGCGATTGCATTTGCAAATACAGCAAGAACTAGCCAAGCTAGGAACATAATAAAGATAAGAAACATAATTCTTACTCTTTTATTGATAACTTTTGAAGATATATCTGCAACAGAGTTACCTTTTTCTTTAAGGCTAATAACTAATGCTCCAAAATCATGTACTGCGCCCATTAATACTGTTCCAAATACAACCCAAAGTATTGC
>CAZKFO010000040.1:0-13352 GCA_964552145.1 uncultured bacterium
TTTTTCACCTCGCTCATCGCCCTATTTGATAATATAATATTATCATCATAATCAATCTCCATACTATTCCCATGCGTCCAATGCCTATAAGGCGCATTTAAATTAAACTCATCAACGTAGTCCATTATATCCATGTGGTCTGAATTTTTCCATTCCATGATAAGATTATGCTCCGCATCAAACTCCTGAATAATTAGAATATTCGCCGTATCTAAAACTTCAGTCTGGGGAAGGTCAATCATCTCCTTTGCGTAAGACTGAAGCAGATACCCCCCACTCTCAGTATACTGTATATCATGGAAATCAGCCTGATGGCCATTAACGCAGCTTAAAGTATCTACCTCACGCATATTCTGATCCATAACATGCCATAGACCTCCACCAGATGGAGTCCAATCATTTGATGGCTTCCTAAAGTAAGTTAGCATACTGTTGCTATTCACCTTAAAGTCCCAACCTTTTCCATCGGTTGAAACAATGTACCACTTCACATTAAGATTTGGATCTAGAATCGCCATAAATTGATTCCCTTCAACTCCAGATGAGTGAATAAACATATCCTCAGAGTAAGGATTTTCATTTATCATAATATTAAAGCTAGGGTAATCAACCGCTACGGCTGTAGCTATACAAACAGAGATGATAAGTTTTCTAAGAAGATAATACATAATATGCTACCCAAAGCTCAGCTTACCCACCTAAAATGGTATTAACCATCGCTACAATATCAAGCACATCCGCGGTACCATCACTATTATAATCAGCCGCACATAGCTCTATGTCTGATGGGGTGGAATTTCCTAACACAATATTAACAAGCGCAACGACATCAAGTACATCAACGCCTCCATCGCCATTAACATCTCCAGACCCACATAAATCAACGGTGGTGTAGTAGGTTGAATTTTGCCTAAAATCATAGTGGAATATGGTGCCGGATAGACCATCTGAGCTTAAATTGAAGTTTCCACCATTACCAAAAGTATCTTGATCCCAGTTTTGGTTTAGAACAACCTTATACTCCCAATTTCCAGCGGGTATAGTAATCTCCCAATTATAAACTCCATCTTGATCTTCATCAGACATTAATCCATTAGTATTTTGAGGTGTCCAATTACTACCCAACCCTAGTATATCCAAAAAATTCCCCACAATGGTTGGTGCTAGATGAGTAACAAATTCATCACCATTTTTTGCTCCGGTGTAGAACCCACAGTTAGCTAAAAGTGTGACCCCATCTGAACCATCAACAGTAAATGACTGATTTTCTAGAGGCCAATCATTCTCATCCCAAGCATCTGATTCAAGTACCTTGTACTCATAATCTCCTTGAGGTAAATCAATATTAAGTTCCCACAGCCCGTTCTGATTTAATGAAAAATCATAGTCATGATTAGAAGGATTCCAATTATTAAAATCACCAACTAGATGAGGAGTAACAAGAAGCTCATCAACACTGATTGTATTATTTTCAGAGCTGATCCCATTACCATTATAATCGGTTAAGCCAGACACCGTGATTTCATCTGCTATAACCTCTGAATCTAACACAACAACAACCTTTCGACCGTAAATAACGTAAGCACTCTCAATCATTGCAGCATCGGAAGCACCTGTGATTATATAATTATCGGTATTAGCAGCAGATTCATAATCTATATTATCACTAAAAAATAAATGAATGACATTTGGTGACACCTGAATCGCAGATACAAGCTCAGGAGCTATGTCATCAACTAATCCAGATGCTAAGATATCAAGCTCATCAACCTGACTAAAACTCTCATCGTATGGGTCAGATGTATATCCCGCGTACAGATAAACCTTAAATATACCCGAGCCATAGATTTCATCTCCTGCAACTAAAGTCCCCTCAAACTGTTCACCAAATGAAGCTCCACCACTTCCAAGAACCATCGCAGCAGTTGCCCCGCTTACAGAATTACGCTGTCCACAGTAGCTACCATAATCTCCCCACATTCTCTGCAAATGACTTTTCCCAGACCAGATCAAATCCAATAAATCTGGTGTCCATCCTGATTTAATGTAGCCAGTATCTCCAAAGAAATTATACGTAACATCTAGATGATTACTACCTGTTTCTAGAACAATGGTTTTGCTGACACCATACTGAGATAGAGTCGCACTAACTATATCTCCAGAAGATTCTTCAATTGAAATTTCGTAAATCGAATTTTGTTGATTGGGTGACACCTCAGATAAAGCAGCAACATGGTTGTTTGAGGATTCATTATAATCTCCATTAGTCTCCGAGAAGTAGGCAACATCAGAACCAACCACAGAATATGCATTTCCAAATCCATCTTTATAAAAAACCCAGTTTGCCTTCCCTCCAATTCCCTCAAAAACAAAAAATACCTTATCGTTGTGAACGATTAGCTCTTCGCCACCATCATGATCAATATCACTAAAAAAGCATGCCGTTGTCTCTGTGTAATCCCCATTCGCCCATCTAGATGCCTCAACATGAACATTCGTATTTTTGATATGTGTTGAATGATGTTTTTCCCACTCGGCAATTTCGCCCTCTTCATGCCAGCCAGTTTCATATAGATTAACCATCATTGTGTACCAACCAAGCTGGGCGAGTGAATTATCAGGTGCTGACATCAGGTTCTGATAGGCATCATTCCATACAGTTCCATAGTTCCACTGCGGATCATGAAAGTCAGATTCAGATGGCGCACTTGCCCAATTTGTGTACCAGCTATTATTACTTCCTCCATAGCCATCAGCGCCGCCAAGAAGTCCATAGTTCCCATTCTGCACATCAATAGTAGATCCATTAAAATCTCCATTGTTAATCGCGTCATCTAACTTCCACACATTAACAGCCGGATAATTTTGAGCACACCAATCTAACACATCTGCATATCGCTCAAGCATATTGGGATCATCTCCTTGTTGAACCTCTGCTGCAAACTCCCAATCTGTTCCATACACAACCAAATCAAATTGGCCAGTGCTCTGTATTATATTCTTTGCGTTAGTGGGGTCGTTATGCATGGCTCCTACAAAATTATTATTAATTGGAATTACTCTTAAATTGATTCCATCATCATTATTCATCCAATGAATTTTAGTGGATGAAGAGCCATTGCAATGAGGCCAATCATCAAGAATAACCGCATTCACCCCATGTTGAGTCCAGTTATCTCCTATCCAATCAATTACACCTGCATCTGGATAGACTCCTGGAGAAAGCCAAACACGCTCAGGAACCCATGCTACTCGAGGCTGATATCCATACATAAACTCCACCATGTCAGCTTCAATTGATACCGCCCAATCATTCATGTCATTATTTACAAAGGGCATCATGTGCTGAGCAAATGCAGAGGTAAGCATCGCAGCCCAGCCCTCTTGAACTCCAGTTGATAGCCAATCGTTAAATTCAGGATGATACCACTCAGCTGCAGACATTAGTGTTCCAGACATATGAAAGTTTCCTGGTATGCCTGTTGCTTGATGAATTTCTAGGACTTCATCAAATCCAGTCTCATCTTGAGGTTCTTCACCATAGAATACAGCTGTATAGGTGAGAGATTGATTCCCATGATGAACAAATGCCGCATTCCCACCTCTATGATCCCGATCATTCTCTGATAAGAAGTGATCTACTATCCTATTATTGTGGATGATCGCTATATCAAACACTAAATCTTTTGTTTCTATTTGATTATTCCAATCAAACTTTAATTCAATTAGATTATTTTCTGGAGTACGAAGAAATGTAGAGGTATTCATTTCACTTGCGATACTACTAATATAAAAACTATCTTCTAGTAGCTCATCACCTGCAGAGCTAATTGAAAATCTCAATTCAATATCCTCATCTAAGAATTGATCTACATTGTAGATAAGCATATCATCAAAAGTTATACGTAAGAAAATTTTATTATTATTAATCCTAGAGAAAACCGAAGAGATATCTCCAATATTTGAAGAGCAATCTCCAATTGGGTCAAATCCTATAAAATCTTCCTTAGCCCAAGTCTTAGGATTTCCTGATATTTCAAAAGAAAATAAATTAAAAGAAAAAACTGTTAACAATACTAATGAATATAGATGATTCATCGCTTTCTACTCCTCCATACTTAATTAAAGCTTACTTTAAAACCACTCCGCTCATTGGCTCTAAATTAATCTCTAGTAATCCACTATTCGTAGAATACTGTTCGCCAGTGAGTAAATCTACTACTGAGCTAGTATTAATTGGAACTTCAATCTTGTGACTAATTGTATCATTATTAATTAAAACTGAAATAATTCCATCCTTATCGCTCCTTATGTATCCATAAACCATTCCATCTGCAATAAGGGTCTTAAAAGAACCTGTGCGGAGGCATGAATTATCTTTCCGAATTTGAATTAACTTCTTGTAGTAATCTCTAAGAGCAACTTTATTGGAATCTTCTGTGTATTTCCAATTAAATGGACGTCGGCAATCTGGATCGTGAGCTCCCATCATTCCGATTTCATCTCCATACCAGATATGAGGAGTACCAACATAGGTCATCTGGAATAAAACCGCCATCTCTAAACGCGCTACATCACCATTGCAACTTTCCAAGTATCGAAATGTATCATGGCTATCAATTAAATTCATCATAACCTGAGTTGCCTGGGATGGGTATGAGAGTAATCCCTGCTTTAAATCATTATCAAAATCTTCAGCGCTACACTGACGAGAATTAAAGAATCTCATGACGGGGTCTTTAAAGTAAGCATAGTTCATCACCGCATCAAAATAATCATCATTAACCCAGTCCACTGCATTGCTCCACAGCTCTCCTACCAAATAAGCATCTTCTTTGATCCCCTTCACCTTATCTCTGAATAATTCCCAAAACCAGAATGGGACCTCATTAGGGACATCTAATCGGAAACCATCTATATCCATATCTGAGATCCAATATTCTGCAACATCTAAAACATAGTCCACCACCTCTTGATTTGGATTAGCCAAACTTATATTCTTGATACTATTCTCAGATGGATTAATTTCATCTAGGTCAAAATTAAGATTAGGCATCTCACCATATCCCCACCAGCACTCATAGTAATCTAAAGGGTTAAACCCTGTAACATCAGATGGATTTGGCATGGATGTCAAATCAGGTAGCGGCCACTTTTTCCACTCATACCAATCATAATATTTACTGCTAGGCCCGTTCTTCATCCCATCTTGAAAAGCCCAGAAGGTTTCACCTGTATGATTAAAGGCAACATCGAGTATGATTCTGATCCCACGATTATGCGCTTCAGACACAAACCCTTTAAACTCTTCTTCTGTCCCAAAGTGAGGGTCTAGCTTCATATAATCTACAGCATCGTACTTATGATTTGATTTCGCCTCAAAGAGAGGGTTGAAATAGATAATTGTAACTCCTAAATCTTCAAGGTAGTCTAATTTTTGACGAATACCATTAATATCACCACCATAGAAACTATTATAATCTGGTTGATAGCCATCCTGATTTGGTGCATGATATGGACTGCGCGTTAATCCTTCAACATCATACCAATCATCTACAAAATGAAAATACTGAGTATACTTCTTAAATAACTTACCGCTATCTGGAGGTGTATTAATCCCCTGATAGTACCACTCTGAAAAATCCTGATCGTTATCCTTACTACCATTATAAAATCTATCCGTAAATATCTGGTAGATAATACCATCTTTAACCCAATCTGGCGTAAAGAAAGACTCTACATTGTCTTTAGAATAAGAAAAGTATCTATCCTTATTGTCCTGATTTGAAAACCCACCATCTAATAAATAAAAATTCTGCCCCCCATCGATATAAACAAAGCAGTAATCAAATTCTTCATTCTCATTCTCTAATGATAATACTAGCTGGAAATAATCATAAGAACCATCCTGCTCAATATTATCCATTCTAATAAGCTCGCTACCTTTTATAAGATATATACTCTCAATATCATCTAAATGCGCTTTTGCCTTAAATTGAATCCGTTTGGGAGACAAGGGGTTAAGAGTTTCAAGGCTTTGAGCTAGTGGGAGACCATAATCAAGTAAGGCTCCGTCTCCCTTTTCAATTGTGACTCTCTCAAAGCTATCATCAACGATTAAAACTGAATTTTTCCCTCCGAAGCCATCTTCAACAAAACTTTTAGTACTCTCATCAGTAATCCAATGCATCCCATCCTCTAGAAATTTATAATGATATTCGTCAGGCTTCAAGAGTAGAGAAATACCATAAATACCCTTATCTATTTCAAGCATTTTGGTCGCCTTCTGATTCCAATCGTTCATAGAGCCAACTAAATATACCTCTTTAACAATTCTTTTGGGGCGATATGTAAAGCTAACTTTTCGAAGTGCATCAATATCTTCCTTGTTTCCTACAAATACAATTGAGTTCTTTCCACCATAACCATCATCAATAAATTCATCTGCATTTTCATCTACCATCCACTGACCATCAACAATAAACTTATAGCCATACTTTCCCTGCTTAAGGTGTAAGGTGATTTCATAGATTCCATCATTTTCTTCCATTGGAGTTTCTGATTCTGACCAGTTATTAAAATCACCAGCAATAAAAACCTGATGCTTCCCCCCAATTAATGGCTGATATGTAAACTTAACCGGCATTTTCCCAGAAACTATTTGACTATCAGGGCTTTGCTCAGTGATAATATCACCTTCAAAATCTCCAAAACCTAGAGTTGAGCAACTTGTTGATAACCCTGCTAATAATAAAATTATTATTTTCATATTAATTACAAGTCTCCTGATTATAGCAATACTCCAAGGTATTATCACCTTTCTCTACAATGTAGGTTCTATTATCTCCACCTCCAGGGAATTCTGCATTTTCCCAGTCCCCATCTATCCTAAATTTAAATTCAATTATATCATTCGGGAGCACATTGGTGATGGTAATTGTGTACAAGCTATCATCTATCGACTCTAAATGCTCACCCTCCCAAGAATTAAATGTCCCAGCTACATCTACAAACTGAGTTTCTGTATCAAAATTGTCCAATTCAATTTCATCAGCCATATTTAGGATAAATAGCATCGTAGTAGGAACCTCTTCATAAATAGGTGCCGTGTTTGGAGTTTTTGAACATCCAAAGAACATAATTAACAAGCCAAATAAATAAATAAAATAATTCATAAAATCCTCAATTTTACTTTACAATCACAATAGAGTTCTTCCCACCATAGCCATCATCTATAACATCAAGGGCATTTGGGTCCTGAATCCATGAGTTGCGATCAACTACAAATTTATACTCGTACCGACCAGGTGATAATGGCTTCATAATTGACCATATCCCATCACTCGCAATACGATCCCCATTCTCACCATTATCATACATTACATCTATGTTATATCCATGCTTAAGCCATTCATTGTCTGGGAAATTACCAGCAAGATTTACCTGCCTAGCTGATGGTGCATCATATTGAAATAAGATTCCACCTTCAATCCTATGCGGTGGCATTAAACGTTTTTTAATAAAATTTAATGCACAGGCATTCAAGCTTAATGCAAAAATTAAAAGAAATATTATTTTTTTATTCATTTATATATATACCTAAAATTCAATAACTGCTTGAATGCAAATATTTTTTTGATTCATAAGCGAGGTCTCAGCCTGCCGTATTATCTCACCTAAGCCCTCATGAGATGACTCAAGATATCCATCAATGTTACCAACACCACTTAGATATTCTTGACGTCCCCTATCGTAAAATTTATCAGTTACAGCATTTATTACCAATGGATTTACACCGTACCCAATAGACATCCAGGTAGAACTAGAGAGATGATATCTTATCTCATAGTAAGTTGAGATAAAAACATCTTCATCCTCTGAAAAATTAGTCCTAAGCTCTTGGTGAGGGTCATTGTAATATGGAATTCTAGTATCTACCTTAAATCTCCAATCATCACTCAAGTCATATTGAAGTACTAAAATATTTTCTGAAAATTTAGGCTCAACAAATAAATCATGATGTGCAAATGTGCTTTTAAGGCTCGTCTGTAATTTCTTATTCATGAACTTGAATTTATAATTAAGCTCTGAGCTCCAGAAAAATCCCGTTTCATATCCTACAATAGTATATTTTTCAAAGGGAACCTCTGAATACTCTTGATACCAACGTCCATTCCCATCAGTTTTCTCAATATATTTATAATAATCATTCCAGTTTAAATCATAAGAATTATGAGTCCAATGCTCTGCATCAACGTTCCATTTAAATTTCCCTGGATTAAAATTAAACCCAAAGAAAAATTTATCTCTAGAAAAATGGCTTCCTAATTTAAAGGAGCTACTAAGAGAATGAGCATAGACATCTAATGCAGAAGGAAGCTTCAATGAAACTCCAAAAAAGGTATTTTCTCCATCCATCCAGATTGTTTTCTCTGCTTCTAAATCTGAATTTTCATAGCTTGAATATTCAGCGAAGATTTCAAGTCTCATATCACCTTCCCAACTAGAGTTAGAGAAATGCTTCTTATAGCTTAAATCAATTTCATGGTTATCATGATTCTGAATAAAATCTGCGTACGGTGAATGAGTATATTTATAGCTTGATACACCTACAGTAAATTTACTGCTAGTACCATGATTAGATATATCTAACCTATACGCAGACACATCATCTTCATCCTCACCATTCCTATCGGATGAAAACCCTTGAGCATTTAGTTCAATTGGAAGATTACCCAGTATTTTCTCAGAAAATAAATTTGAGGTCTCCACATATACTCCGCTAAAACCATATCCAAAATCATAGTCGTTATATCCTTCATCTCCAACGATATTAAGTGGGTTGTTAAATGAAATGAATCCAAAATTATCAAATGCACGTATCTTAAAGTAATCTGTATTAAACAACAGATAACTTCGTTTATATTTAAAATGAGTTTGATATATATCGGTACCTTCATTTTGATTATTTACATTTAAAATTGTATAGCCTTCAAAGCTAGGGTTGAACTTTACTTTTACCCCAAAATTTAAATCATGATAAGGAGTCTCAAGCATATAGCGATTAGATTGATCTTGAAAGAATTCATTCTTTGAAAAATATCTGCCTTTAAAATATACTTTAGGGTTGAACCCTGAATTGACCCCACCATGAGATGGACCATCAAACTCCGTAATTAATTTTCCATTCTGATCAATCTCTATTAAAGAATTAGAACCACCGTAACCATCATCTTCAAATCGAGAGTTGTTTTGGTCAAAATGCCAGCTGCCGTCAGCTATAAATTTATATGTATATTTCCCTGGTTCAAGCGGAAGAACTATTTCCCATATACCTCCATCAGTTTTAATCATTGGAGTTGCTACTGTATTCCAGTCATTCATACTACCAACTAAGAAAACCTCACTTGCATTAGCATCTTCGTATAGAAACAGCACTCCATCTCTAGTTACCTGTGCTGAAAATATTAGTTCCACCAATAATAAAAATGATAAACTTGAAATTATATTTTTCATTTAAAACCAACCTTTTATTATAAATTTTAATTCTTTAACCATTGCTCCACTTGACACAAAGCCATCATCATGCACTAGCCCATACTGACCCCAGTAATTAGGTCCATACTGCAAATAAAATTCAGAGCTCCCACCAATTCTATATTGAAGTTCGGTAAATATGCTATGTCGTGAACCAACTCGATCATCAACGATCATTCCTCGAGTAAAAAATCTCCAACGATCATTTAGATTTATACTAAGTTCAATCCCTGTAATATGTTTTTCCCAGGTTTCGCCAATATCTTTTATTTTATACTGAGCCTTCAATTTTGCCAGTGTATTCTCAACAGAGATTTCAGTGAAAAAATCATAGTGTTTATATAGATTTCCCTGCCATTCATCATCTTTCTTACTAAACGCAACTTTACCTTTAAATCCATTAAGAAATTCTATGTAGGCATCCATATATATATTGGTAGTCGGATCAAAAATCTCTTCTATTTGGGAAGAACCATTAAAAACAGTGAGGGTGTCTGGGACAATTTTTCTAGAATCACTATAATTTAATGTTAATGTAATAGCCCTGCGTGGTATTAGATAGTACGAATTAATCCAGTATCCATGAATATTAGATTGATTGTCTCCCATATAATTCCTATAAGTATCTCCATAGGAAAAAATACCTGGATTAATATACCAATATCCAGATTTAGGACTCCCAACTCTTAATCCTCGAACTTCAGTTTTAAAAGCAATAGATGATTTGAAAAAATCATTATTCTTATATTCATTGTTTAAGCTAGTAATAACACTATCTCCAGGAACATCACTAATCGCAAATTCAGTTGCAATATAATAGCGACCTACATAAACCTTTAAATCATGAGCTATCACCTGATTAAAATCATTTGTGCTTGCGGATGCATAATTCTTCTTCTGAATAGATAAACCTGAATGAACTTTATTGTTAAATATAGATTGTCTGTATCTAAATAAGTGAATATCATCACCACTGCCCTGAGAAAAATCTGAGAATATGTAGCTCATGCTACCATTATAGTTGTGCCATAGATCTAATCGAACACCTTGTCCGTTCCCATCATTATTCACTGACCCAGTGTTAATCATTCCAAGCATGGACCCATCAAGCCAATAATATCTACTTTCCCTTTTAAATAAAGTAGCGCTAAAGCCTCTACCATTCTGATCCTGTCTAAAACCAATATGAGACTCAGCCAATACCGCTAGAGGTCGCTCACTTTGATAGTAATTTTTATCAGAATAAAATTTTATATAAAAATCTGAATTATAAACTGGATTTCCATACAGTCTGGTCTCTAAATAATAATTTGGATCCCACATATTCCATTTGAATGCATCAGATTGATATGATTTTCCAAACTGCCCTTCATAAAACCCTTCCATATTCATAGAGGGCCATACTGCTGCAAAATAAATTATAATGAATGCGATATTTCTAATCATTATTTTGTACCATATTTAAGTCCAAATGATATCCGATATGTACTTCCTAGCTCTTCATGAGAAAGAACTGCGCTATCAACTGTCCATTTCTTTGTCTTTAATCCAAATCCAGCAGTTAGAGATTCATCAAATAATCCTAACCGTGCAGCAAATACATCAAAGAACCATATCTCACTACCAAAATTCCATTGGGAGTCTAAATCGGTCCATACATGATCTATCAAAAAATGTACCGCACTTCTCCATTTATAACACAGCCCCAATGAATGCTGAATTTTTAATTTATCTCCATCAGATATAAATTCAAATTCAGGCTCTAGCATATTCTTTGCTGAGTAACCAAAAAATAAATTCTGATTAAAATCAATAATAATACCCATATCTATATCAAACTTTTCTGGGCTCTTTGATTCATCGTAGTCTTCAACTTTTACAGATTCATGTTTAAGTGATAGTCCAAATCTAATTGGAATTTGATTTGGCTTAATTATCGATGCTAAAGAGAGATAAACTATCTGCTCTGAATATGAGTCCGCTAAACTAATTTTTTGAATAGCAAAACCAGTTCGCAATGCTGGTGTTGGTAGGGCGATTGAAATCATATCACTATATAAATCTGATATCCCAAACAGATTCTGACGAGATGCCTTAAGCTGCAACTGATTTATTCTGGCTAAGCCTGCAGGATTATAGAATATAGTGATTGATTCATCTGAAAGAGCTGTGTATGCATTCCCCATTGCAAGTGAACGAGCGCCATTATTCATTCCAATAAAATTTGAAAATAAAAACGTAGACAATGAAGTAATTATAATGAGTAGCTTACTCATTTTATAACAACAACTGCCTCTTTATGACTAACTTCTCCTGAACTAGCAATAAAATATAGTATATATATACCAAATGGGACCATTTCACCATTGCTTTTCAATCCACCCCAACTCCATATTAATGATTCTGATTCGATTTGATCTGCAGTATTTATATACTTTCCATTTAAATCAAAAATTTGAACATTAAACTCTATGTTTCGATTGGTTAATAGCTCAAATGTAATATTTTCATCTTGTGTTGGTGCAAATGTTTTACCATTTTGAAAGGTTACATTTTCAATCAATAATGGGATAGGTTTAACTGGTGGTTGTTCGTAAAAACTTGTCCTCTCCCTTGGATTTACTCCCATATCTGGGCCATCTCCATCCTGATCAATTAGAATTTCAGCATAATTATCAAGAACAACCATCTGTCCTGATTCATTTGCCATCCCTCCTAGATTATCAGGAGCTGAATCAGGACCACTTGTAAAATTACTTTGGGTAGTGATTACTGATAGTAGCTTGATGCTCTCCAAAGAACTATTATTGATATTTAATGTTTCCCAAGGAATTCTAATTTCCATCGATCCACTAAGGTTTCCCGTATTAAAACTTGCTACGGTAGTAGTAGAGAGAGTATCTGAGGTTGTAATTTGCTGTACCTCTAATGACCCCCCTTCCTTAACTTTCCAAAATTGAGGCGTATCATTTGTATCCCAAGTACCAACAAAAAAGTCTGGATTTATATTATAAAACTTAAAAGAACGCTGCCACGCATTGATTTGATTCATATCTTGAATCCCATATGAATCACTTACATCGATGAAAAGTAATACACTATTTTCCCAGCTGCAGGCATCAACCGCAATATATAAATAGGAGGCATCCCATGTAGCTTTAATTTGCTTTACATCATTATATTCTCCCCAGTAAGAATCAACAGGAGATTCAAGTAAAATGCCATCTAAATCACTAAGGATATTTTCATTAGTTGTAAAATCATCACTCACTCCATCAATAATAATACGATTGGATAAATCTATATTAGTCTGAGAAAAACAAACTGACATCAAAGTTAAAACCGCAGTGAAAATTATTTTTTGCATTTATCCCTTAGATTATATCTTGGCTATCTGGATCAAAGAAATGTCCCTTGCCTATATTAAACATAACTTTTATTGCTGATAAATCAGAACTAATCTTTTTATTAAATTTTGCAGAAAATCGATTAGAACCGGATGATAGATGAAGATTTGTTTCAGAGCCTAAATATTCAAAAAAATCAACATTTGCATCTATCAAATTCTTAGTACCTTTAAAATCAGAAGATGATTCTCCATGTATATCTTCTGGCCTTATTCCAAATACTACATTTCCACTCTCAAGCTTAGAATACTGATAGTGTTCATCTTCTACATATAAGGTTAATCCATTTGATATAAATACCCATTCAGTATCATCTTTCTTTAATTCACCTTTAAACAAATTGATTTGCGGAGTACCAATAAATGTAGATGTAAAAACATTTGCCGGCTTTGTATACATGTTTTCTGG
>CAZKFO010000041.1:0-13330 GCA_964552145.1 uncultured bacterium
AGAAGCTGTTGTAGAAGAGTCTGCACCTGAGGAAAATCCCAAAGAAGAACAAATGGTAGTGAAGGATTATCTCTCTTCAGAGATTTTAGAGGTTCGTGAAGTTAAAGAAGAAGATTTAGTAGATACTAATACAGAAGAAAAATTCTATTTAAATCAGGATTTAGTTGTAAATATATCTAAAAACAATATTGTAACGGGTTCCGTTGCAAGTATATCAGATAGAGATGTCTTTGTTGATATTGGCTTTAAGACAGAGGGGATAGTCCCTTTAACAGAGTTTAAGAATCCACCTATTATTGGTAAAGAATTAGAGGTGGTTGTTGAACGCTTTGAAGATAAGAAAGGTAATCTATTACTATCAAAAGAGAAGGCTGATTTTGTTAAGCGTTGGGGCGTAATTAAGGAAGCTTATGAAAAAGAAGAAACAGTAACAGGTGTGATAGCAAGACGTATTAAGGGTGGAATGGTTGTAGATTTAGATGTCATTCAAGCATTCTTACCTGGTTCTCAGATTGATATTAAACCTATTACAGATTTTGATGAATATGTAGGTAAAGAATTTGAGTTTAAGATTGTTAAACTTAATGAGTTGAGAAAGAATGTAGTCCTATCGAGAAAAGAGCTTTTAGCTGTTGATTTATTTGAAAAGAGGAAAGAAGTTCTTCAACAGATGGAAGAAGGTATGATTCTAGAAGGTATCGTAAAGAATATTACCGATTTCGGAGCTTTTATTGATCTTGGTGGTATTGATGGATTACTTCATATTACTGATATTACTTGGGGTAGAATTAACCATCCATCTGAAAAACTTGAAATAGCTCAAAAGGTAGAGGTTAAGGTGATTGATTTTGACCTTGAAAAAGTTAGAGTTTCTCTTGGAATGAAGCAACTTCAGGATGAACCTTGGGAAGGGATAGAAGACAAATACCCAGTTGATACTGATGTTGAAGGCAAGGTTGTTAATATGATGAATTATGGCCTTTTTATTGAGCTGGAAGAAGGGATTGAAGGCCTAATTCATATTTCTGAAATATCATGGACCAAACATATAAAACATCCATCTGATATTTATAATATAGGAGATATGGTAAAAGCTAAAATTTTAAGCTTAGAAGTTGAAGATAGAAAAATTTCTCTTGGAGTAAAACAATTAACTTCCAATCCTTGGGATGATATAGAAACTAGTTTTCCTATTGGCAGTAGTCACAAAGGGACTGTTAAGAATCTAACACAATTTGGCGCATTTGTACAGCTAGATAATAGTGTTGATGGATTGCTTCATATATCTGATATGTCTTGGACTAAGATAGTTAAACATCCAAAAGATGTTCTTGATGTAAATGACGAGATAGAAGTCAAGGTACTTGAAGTCTCAAGTTCTGATAAGAAATTATCTCTTGGTTTAAAGCAGATGGAAGAGGACCCTTGGGAAGATCTATCTAATAAATATTCATCAGGTTTATCTATTAAGGGAAAAGTTATAAAAATTCTTGATAAGGGTATCATATTTGAACTAGAGGAAGGTGTAGAAGGTATACTCAAGACTAAGAACCAATCTAACTTTGAGATTGATAAAGAATATGATTTAACAGTTCAGGGGGTAGATCTTGAAAACAAGAAGATTGTAATTATGGATGACTTATCTCTTAATAATAGCGCTGATTCTATAGATGTCGATTCATCAGATACAAGTAATGAAGATAATGTAAAACCAGAATCAAGTGAAGAAGATGCTGATGGAGAAGATAGTACAGAAACAAGCGAGGAAGATACGAATGAACCCGAAGAGGATTCGGGTGATGACAACACCTCTGATTCTGAATAATAACAAAATATTATAGTATGATAGTTCTTGGTATAGAAAGTTCTTGCGATGAGACTTCCGCCTCTATTATTAGAGACTATAAATTACTTTCCAATATAACAATATCTCAGGAAATACATTCCAATTTTGGTGGGGTGGTTCCAGAAATAGCTTCAAGAGAACACCAAAAAAATATTATCTATGTTGTAGATAAAGCAATGAAGGAAGCTTCTGTTGATATTGATGATATTAATGGTATAGCTGTTACTTACGGCGCGGGATTAAAAGGAGCCTTATTAGTTGGGTTGAATTTTGCTAAAGGAATGTCAATAGCTCTTGAAATTCCCTATATAGGTGTAAATCATCTTGAGGGTCATCTATTCTCAAATATTATGGAAAATGAAGAAATTGACTTTCCATTTATCTCTCTAATTGTTTCTGGTGGTCATACTCAAATATGGAAAGTTAATAGCATAGGTAGTTATGTATTACTAGCGAATACTGTTGATGATGCCGCTGGTGAGGCTTTTGATAAAGGTGCTAGGCTACTAGGCTTCTCCTATCCTGGAGGACCAGAAATAGAGAAAAATTCAAAGGGAGGAGATTGTAAATATGTAGACTTCCCTCGCCCTAAAGTTAAGGGATCAAAATATGATTTTTCATTTAGTGGACTCAAAACTTCTTTAATGTATTATCTAAAAGATTTAGATGAAGATATAATTTTAGATAATATTAATCACATAGCTGCAAGTTACCAAGAAGCTATTATTGATACATTACTTAATCGTTTAAGTCTAATAACAAAAGATTATGGAATCAATAATGTTAGTATAGCTGGGGGAGTTGCTGCGAACAAAAGGTTTAGAGAAAAATCTGAGATATTATCTGAGGAAAGTAATCTCAATATATTTTTTCCAGACTTTCAACTTTGCACTGATAATGCAGGTATGATTGCAATGGCAGGATATCAGAAAATAAAAGATGGACATAAATCAGACTTAACATTAGAAGCAAATCCTAACCTCTCCCTATAATGAAAATTTATTTTATAGGCTCTCTATTTATAGCATCTGCTATTCTTATTCTATTTGCTTATAATATTTTTAAATACAATAAAATATTATCTGAAAAAAAAATAAAATCTTTATTTTTATTATCCTTAAGATCGTTCTCCATTTTTATATTACTCATATTATTTATTGACCCACATATTTTTTACAATACCTTTATTAATAGAAAGAAAGAGGTTAATATTTTTATAGATAACTCTATGAGTATTAAATATCAAGGAGTAGAGACTGACTCTATACATAATTTAGTTTTGGAATTTGATAAGTCTTTATCTAATAATAATATCAAAACTAACGTCTTCCTTTTTGATGATTCTATTAAACTCTACAGCAAAGATCTTCTAAATCTAAATGGCTCTAAAACTAGTTTTTTAGATATACAAGAGCGTATAAACAATAGCACCGGAAATAATATAATCTTAACTGATGGAAATTCTTCTTATGGATATGGACTAGTAGATTTAGATTTTAATTATCCAATTAACTTAATTGGTATTGGTAGTATATCAAATCAAGATATATCAATCAGTGAAGTTCAGCATGATGATTTTGTTATTAAAGGTGACTCTATATCTGTGAGTATGGAAATATCTTCCATGTTAGATACAACTGTGAATTCAATAATTACTATTTCTTCCAATGATAAGGTTTTATTAACAAAACCTCTAATGTTAAGTGAAGGAGAAAATAAATTCTATGTAGATGAGATACTTCCTAGCATTGATATCGTAGATGGTAATATAGATTTTAATATAATAGCATTGAATAAGATTGAGGAAAATATTCTAAACAATTCTTATAAAACAAAAGTTGACTTAATAGATCAGAGTAAAAAGATATTGTTGTTATCTGGATCTCTAAATCCAAATACGCAGGGAATCAAGAATATATTATCATTAATTCCGAATTCAGAATTGAGGCATATCTATAAGATCAACAATAGTTGGAATAATATTCTACAAAACTCTGATTACCCAGATTATGAATTAATTATTTATGACAATTTCCCTGTTAGTGATAGTGACCTTAAGATGCACTCTACTATCAGTAAGAATAAAAGAGAAGATAGTAGATTTATATATTTTGAAGGTCCTAGTTATAATGTTAAAACTATTGATGCAATTTTTAAACGTAGAGGTACTAATTTCGAACATTTCAATAAGATTCAAAATAGTAACTTTTTATATGTTAAGAATCTTTTTTCAAATCTTCCTTCTACTAAGAGAAACTATATGTTTAAGAAAAATTATTTTGATAATATCCATTTATCATACTCTGATCAATCAGCTGCAATTGCTGTAGAATCCAATAGAATGTATGTGTTGATTCCTGAAATATCAAGCCTACTATTGAAAGATGAACTAGATGAATTTAAGATATCCTTATCTAATATTATGTATCGTTTTATGGATAGAGGTTCTGATATAAAATTTAATGTTAAGAAAAGAGATGTATTATTAGGTGAGTCTATTGAAATAAAGTTAGATATACCAGAGGTATATGATCGCAATGAAGCTGAAATTATTCTTGATGATATTAATAAAACATCACCTCCTCTATCAGTTAAGTTAAATAGACTAAGAGAAGATAAGCTTGGTAGAATATACTTAGAAAATATACCAGAAGGAGAGTATGAAGTTTATTGTCGGGTTCTTTCAGAAACAGAAAACTATTTCAGTAAAAGAATTACCTTAGCAGTTAATTCAGATAATTATGAGGTTAATAATTTATTTAGAAATATTAATGATATGAACTCGTTAGCTCTAATGACAAAAGGGAACTATTATGATATTGAGAATTATAAAGGTATCATACCATTATTGAATAATTATGTTGAAAAAATAAATAAAAAGAATGAAATCAATGTACATACATTCCATAATTATTGGTTTATAATACTTTTAACTCTTATTATTGAGTGGTTTTTAAGAAAAAGGAAAGGATTACTATGAAATTTAGATTTATCTATATATTTCTGATTGCAATTTTGCAATCTTTTGAGCTAGGAGATAAATCTTATAGTCTTACTGGTAATTATAATCAGCCTGGAACTTCTAGATATGAATCTGTAGATCAAAAATATCCATCTATACCATTAGAAGGACTTATTAATGCAGAAGAGTATCTTTTGGGGCCAGGAGATGGGATTTATATAAATATTGTAACTTCCAATAAAATTATTAATTTAAATCTATCAGTATCACCTACCGGGGATTTATTGATTCCTGTTGTTGGTCTTATAAGCTTAAATGGATTAACGCTTCAAGATGGAATTGTAGAAATTAAAAATAAATGTTTAGAAAAATATAATGATAGTGATATATCTGTAACATTATCTAGTATAAGAAAGATTAAGATTAAGGCCTTAGGTGGATTTGAAGAATCAGGATTTTATACATCTACTCCAATAAACAGGGTATCAGATATATATAATGAGATAGTTTCTAGGAATTCAAAAAACTTAGAACTCAATAAACGAAACATCATTCTTCAAAGAGATGAGACTGATTATTATATTGATCTATTGAAATTTCATTTATTCGGAAATGATTCTCAGAATCCATTTTTACAGACTGGAGATGTACTGAAATTCAACTATATAGATGAATATATTAGTATATCTGGAGGGGTTCAGTCACCTGGGGAGTATCCATTCTTGAGAGGTGAAACTTTGAATGATATAGTGACCTTGGCTGGAGGTTTTAAATTTAATGCGGCTAAAGATGATATTATTATCACTAGATATGCATTAGATGGGACTAAAACAGATATTTTAGTTAAGAGTAAAGATTTTGATCAAACGTTAATATCACCATTTGATTTTATCAATATTAAAGTTCAAAACAAATATTTGATTCATGATATTGTTGAGATCAAAGGTGAGGTTGTTAATCCAGGTTTTTATTCTGTTATTGAAGGAAGTACTTCAGTTAAGGAATTAATAGATAAAGCTGGAGGGTATACATTGCTAGCTGATAGAGATAAAATTCTATTTAGTTCAAAATACAATGAAATACATCTTCAAAATATGAGTGCAAGTTATCATGACTATATTGATAAATCATATAAAATTGATAATCCTGATAAAGTTAGATTACTATACTCATCCAACAAAGTATATACTGAGAGAGTTCTAGGCTATAAGTTATATGATGATGATGTAATTGAGGTTCCTAAGAATCATCCATTCGTTGAGCTTGTAGGGGCGGTTAAATATCCTGGTTTGTATGAATATGATAGTAATTATTCAATGAATTACTATATTAGTCAAGCTGGTGGCATTACTGGCTCTGAATCAAGAGATATTTTTATTATTAAGGCCCATACAAATCATAGGATTAAGTTCAAAGGTGATAAGATTGAGAGTGGTGATATTATATATGTTACTGAGAAAATTAACTGGGATAGAAGAACTAAAATATTAGATACTGTATCTGTGACTCAGGCTATAGCTTCTACCTTAAGTATGATTCTAACAATTTTAATAGCAACTGGTAGTATCAATGGAGTATAGAAAATGAGAAATGAGCAAGTTGGAATTACAGAGTTAATTTCTATATATAAGAAACATATAAAGAATATACTTACTATTACATTAGTAGTATTTATTTTATCTATAATCTACAGTATCATATCTACACCCTTATATAAATCATACATCTCTCTTTATCCTCAACACAATCAGAATAGTTCTTTTGCTTCCTCATTGCTTGGTGTAGATGAAATTGCTTCTACATTAGGCTTAGATATAGGTAATGAAAGTACTAGTGGGTTTAATGTTCCAGATATAGTTAATAGTAGAAGATTAAAAAAAGCAATTGTTGCTAGAGAATGGAGATCGAAGGTTCATAATACTCAAGTGAATCTTATTGATTATTGGGAATTAGATAAGCCTGGATTATTCTCATCAATATTTAAGCTAAATGGTCCAGAGATTGAACATTTATATAATATCGCTATCGAAAAATTAACTTCACTTATGAGTGTCTATAAACATGAATCAGGTATGATAACGATATCTCTTCTTATGGAGGATGAAATTATAGCATCAGAAATTGTTAATTTTATATCTGACTGGATAGAAAATTATGTCTCTAATGAAATGATGCTTAAAGCTACCAAAAATAGACAATTTATTGAAGAGCGACTTGATAATGCTAAAAATGATTTATTCCTTTCTGAAGAGAAATGGTCAGATTTTCAAAAGAATCATTCTATTGCTGATGATAATCCAGATGTATTATTACAAAAGGCTAGACTTCTTAGAAATATTGAAGTAAATCAGCAGGTATATATAACCTTAAGACAGCAGTTTGAATTAAATAGGATTGAAGAGCTAAAGGAAAGACCTGTAATAAATATTTTAGATGTTGGTGAAGTCGCTACAGAGGAATCTAAGCCATTACGCATTTTGATTGTTTTAAGTTCAACATTAATTGCATTCATTCTATCTGGTTTTTTTATGTACTGCTATGATGGAGTACGCAAGAACTTAGAATGATTTATTTGCTGTGATCTCTATCAATAAAGCATTACTAGTAGTCTCTATAGCACTGCTTCCTGTTAGCTATCTTAAATTATTAGGTAATTTTTCTATTAGTGATTTATTCTTCTTACTTTCATTCCTTTGTTATATTTGCTACATCTTACATAGAGGCATCTCAATTAGAAAAATTATTATAAATAATGACTTTATATTTCCACTATTTATATTCTCAATAGGTTTTTTCTTATCAATGAATAATTCATTTGACCCAATTGATAGTCTGCTTGCATTCCTTCAAGTAATTTTTATTTTTATAGTTATATACTACTCTATGTGTTTTCAAAATCATTCAGATGAATTTTTAACAAACATATTATATCTTTTAACATTTGTAACTGTTTCTATAACTACAATTTCACTTCTATTCTTTTTTACTGGAATTGACTATTCATATGGTTTCTTGCTTTTGGAAAAAGGATGGGGCGCAGAAAGGTTTTCATATGGTGATATGGAACCTAATATTACTGCTAGAATTATGGGACAATGTATTCCTGTAGCTTTACTACTATACATTAAAAAGAGAGCACTTGTTTATAAGATTACAAGTATTTTATCTATATTGTTACTTCTAGCTATTATAATTTTAACAGCATCTAGAACTGGATTAGTTATAGTCCTATTAGGCATATTTTCTTATATACTATTTTATTATAGATATAAATCAAGTTATAATATATTTACTCTAGTTATATACTTTTCAATATTAATTTGCTTTATTGTATTTGCATACCAATCGTCACCACTTTTCTTTGAAAATGCATTAGATAGATATAGTACAATTTTTGACTCTTCATATTCATCTTCAAGTAAAGAGAGGATATTTGTGCTCGAAGAGTCCTTCAATCTAATAAATAAGTATCCATTTGTTGGTTATGGTTTTGGGAATTCACATAATATAACAGGAGTATCTGTTCATAACTCTATTGTTATTTCATGGCTTGAAAATGGGATATTGGGATTTATTGGTTATTCTATGATATATATTATTATACTGTATTATGTAGCTATTGGGTATTATAATAGATTTTTTAATAGTAGTACACTAATGATCTTATCAGTTATATCAGTGATGATGATTATAGGGGATATGTTCATGGCTAATTCTTATAAAAGGTCTTTATGGGTGCCAGTTATTATGTTTGTAATTTATTTTAAACAGCTATATCAAAATTCAAAATATACATTAAGTGCAGATATATAAATACATAAGCAAAACATTCCTAGTGATGGCCTTGTCCATGCTATGCTCATTCATTAGTACGATATATTTAGCTAGAGAAATGACATATGATTCATTTGGTTTGTTTTCACTAATAAAATCATTATTACCATTAATCGCAGTGATTTCCTTGGCAGGATTTGATAAAGCTTATATTAAGCAATACAGTAATACTGAGATTAAAGATGTTTATTATTATTTAGTTTGTTTTATATCTTTAATAAGTTTTTTGACTTCTATTGTTTTTTCTTATTTTTATGAATTAAAAACATATTTTCTGATAATCTTCTTTGCCTCTACTTTTGGTGCAATAAATTTATTCTTGACATCATATTTTAGACTGACAAGTAGATATTTTTTAGCTCAAGTTATTCAGAGTGGGCATAAGGTATTATTTTCACTATTCATTTTTATTATATTTTATTTTAATTATGAGATTGATAACAGCGTTTCAATATTATTAGGTATTTCATTTTTTTTCCCATCTTTATTCTACTTTAGATATCTTTCTGAAATTTCTAAAAAAGAAAAATACAAAAATATTTTAGAGTTTATTAGTATATATAAAGTTGGCTTCACATTTTTTATCTTAAATACTCTAAACTTAATATTATTAACAATGGATAAATGGATTATTCCAATAATCTTTGGGAATGAAGTTTTGGGTATATATTCTGCTATAGGATTTATATGTATCACTACCTTTACTATGACTAGTAGTGCTATTGGTTATGTTATATTCCCAGAGTTAAGCAAGGAAAATACTTTTGATATTAAAAAATTCTTATACTCTAGTATCTTTTTCTGTTTCCTATTATCTATAATATTTTTCTGCTTTAGTGATGGGATTAACTCTTATGTATATGGAAATAAATATTCTTCCTGGCATACGGAAAATATTAATATATATTTTGTTGTTATTGGGGTATCACAATTCTTTAATGGTATAATGCACTGGTATATTTTAAGTAAGGGGAAAAGTGAAATATTTTTTAGTTATATAAAGTATATGCTAATTGAAATTTTATTAGTATTAATTGGAAGCTACTTCTTAGTAAATAATTATTATAATACTATTGACCAGATTGGGTTTTTTATGATGATAGTATGTTTAGTTAAAATAATTTTAAATTTTTTTATTATTAATAAAGTTCATAGTAAAGGTATTTAAATGTTTTTGAATAATCAGTTTTTTGAATCTTTAATTTGTCCATCTAGTAAAAAAAAATTATCATATAAAAGTAATTATCTATATTCTGATAATTTTAAGTACCCAGTAATTAACAATATCCCTATACTTATTAATGAAGATAATAGTCTTTTTAAGATTGACGATTTTAAAGAAAAGAATAATATCCATTACAATTTAAATAAAACACCAATAATCTCATTTGTGAAATCATTCTTCCCATCAATCAGTTTAAACTTAAAATCTAAAGCGAATTATAAAAGAATCAGTAAGATGCTTGACAAAAGTTCTAAGATTCTTATTGTTGGGGGTAGTATCAAAGGTGATGGGATACAAAGTTTATATAACAACCATAATAATATAATTGAGGGAGATGTGCATTTTGGTCCTCAAACTAAAATAATATTTGATGCTCATGATATACCATTTGAAGATCAATCATTTGACTGCATTATTATTCAAGCTGTCTTAGAGCATGTAGTGGATCCAATGAAATGTGTTAATGAAATATATAGAGTTTTATCAAAAAATGGTATTGTCTACTCGGAAACTCCTTTTATGCAACAAGTGCACATGAGAGCATATGACTTTACAAGATTCACCTATCTTGGACATAGAAGACTATTTAGAAAATTTAAATTAATTGATAGTGGCCCATGTTGTGGCCCAGGGATGGTCTTTTGCATATTTTTTAAAAAGTTTTACAAATAATAGTTTTTTATCAAATATTATTATGAAAATTTCATATGTATTTTTATTTCCATTGAAATATTTTGATTATTTCTTAATTAATTCTAAAGGTGCCTATGACTCCGCTTCAGCATACTATTTTCTTGGGGAAAAAAGTAATGAGGTTTTATCAGATTATGAATTGATTAATGAATATAAAGGTTTTGATCAATAAATATTATATTATGTTATGAGTAAAATCAAAATCTTACATTTAATAAATTCTATGAATCCTGGAGGAGCTGAGAATCTATTGAAATTTCAAATTCCTTTCTATGATTTAAATAAATTTGATATTCATATAGGTTATCTAGTAGGTGATGGAAGCTTGCTTAAAGATGAACAAAAAATTAAGGTTATAGATTTTTCTCATAATGGAAAATTTAACTATTTATCAATATTTAATATTAGGCGTTACATAAAAAAAAATAACATACAAATTCTTCATCAACATCTTATTCAATCAAATATTCTAGGTAAATTAATCTTATTTACATACTCAAAGGCCAAATCTATATCAACAAGGCATTATGCGTATTCTAATAAGGATAGTCGATTAATAAATAAAATAGAAAAAAAAATTATCAGTTTTGATGATAAGATTATATGTATATCTAACTATGTTAAAGATTATCTAAAAAAAACTGGTATTCCAGATCATAAACTTGAAGTTATATATAATGGAATTGATTTATCTATTTATGAAAAATTGACTAGAATCTCTGAAAATTTTTTTACTGTTGGAACTGTTGGAAGATTAGATACTCAAAAAGGGATAGATACGTTACTATATTCATTTAAGAAATTATTATCCAAAAAAGAGTCTATTAAATTAGAAGTGATTGGCGAAGGACCTCTTAAAACAGAGTATATTAGCTTATCTGAGGAATTAGGCATATCTCAGAATGTAACTTTCTTAGGAAAATTAGATCCTGAAGAGGTTAGAGAGCAGATGAGGAAGTGGGACCTTTTTGTTTTAGCCTCTAGATGGGAAGCCTTTGGGATGGTTTTAATCGAGGCTGCTGCAATGGGGTTACCCATAATTGCAACTAATGTTGAGGCCATTCCTGAAATAATAGATGATGGTAAGAATGGACTTTTAATTAACCCAGACAATCCTCAGGAATTATATGAGAAAATCATGTTATTTGTATTAGAAGAAATAAATCATGATGAAATGATTAGAAATTCAAAAGCAAATGTATCTAAAAAATTTCCAATGAATGAGATGGTCGATAAGACACAGCAACTATACAGTAATATTATTAATAAAACTTATTAGATTGTCATGATTGATTCAATTAAATATAATTTAGCTAGATTAATAAAAAATGATAAACTTTATGACTCTATTAGATATTTTTTAAAATTTAGAAAATTTCTTGATTTAAAAAATCCTACGACATTTAATGAGAAAATTATTTGGAAAAAATTAAATGATAATCTGCAATTATATTCTGACGTAGCTGATAAAGTTAAGGTTAGAGAATATGTGCAGTCGAAGAATCAAGAAGTCTCTTTATCTGATATTTATTATATAACAGATAACCCGAACAGCATAGATTTTGATGTTTTACCAAATCAATTTGTAGTTAAAGCATCTCATGGTAGTGGCTGGGTTGAGATTGTTAGAGATAAGAATAAGCTTAATATTAATAAAATATTAAAGAAATGTAATAGTTGGTTAAGTAAAAATTATTATTATTTAGGTAGAGAGATGGTATACAAAGATATAAAACCTAATATCATTATAGAAGAATTGCTTATTGATAAACATAATAATATTCCTATGGATATTAAATGCTTCTGTTTTAATGGAAAAGTAGAATTTATTCAATTAGATATCGATAGGTATAAAGAACATAAAAGAGTTTTATTAGATGCAAATTGGAATGTCCTTCCCTTTAGTTATCATTACCCACCTTACAAAGGGAATATTGCAAGAAATAAATATTTACCTAAAATAATTGAAATCTCTGAGTCTTTATCTAGTGAGTTTGATTTTATAAGAGTAGATTTGTACTTAGTTGATAATAAAGTTTATTTTGGTGAACTTACTAACTATCCTGGATGTGGATTTGAGAAATTTAATCCTAAGATATATGATGAAAAACTTGGGAAACTAATTACAACGGTCTAAAATTCGTACGATGATAAGTTATTTATACATAATTATATTTATTTTAATCTTGTAGCTTAATATGAATCGATATTTAAAACTTAATTATCATACTGATACGGAACTATATGCATATAAAAATATAGATTTAAAATATTTTGGAACTGGTTTTGATATTAACTATATAACTGAAAACATTAGTTTAAAATTAGATTTATCTTATAATTTTTATGATGTAATAAATCAAAGACCTAATGATTTTAATAGAATCTCTGGGTTTGGAACTATTGAAAATAGTCCAGGGCTAACAAATAATCAATTTAATTTCTTTGATGCTAAGGTCCATTTTTCATATAGAAATAAAAAGATAGAATATTATTTTGGAAGGTCTAACCCCATATGGGGAACTGGAATTTGTCCTATTTTTATTTCAGATAAGATACCTGCTATTTTTAATATGGGCTATAAGTATACAATTAGTAAAAAACTTAGCTATGAACATCTATATGGTACGCTTAATAGTAGGATAGAAGCTGAAGGTTCATATTATGACTTTGAAGGCTATAGTGTTTATTCTGAGGTTCCTAGAAATATTGCTGCACATAAGATTGAATATAGGCCAATTAATAGTTTGGTAATCTCTATTAATGAGAT
>CAZKFO010000042.1:0-13277 GCA_964552145.1 uncultured bacterium
AGTTATCATTAGACAGAAAATTGTCCACAATCCTATAACTAATTTTCAGATGGGTGAATCCTTGCAAGTAGAAGCTACCATAATTGGATTGAATTCAGATAATCAGAATCATATCATGACATTGTTTTATAGATCCGTTGGTCAAGAAACATATTTTACTAAGAAAATGAAATTTATTAATGGGGTCTATAGATATACAATACCAGTTTCATTTCTTGATAGTGGTGTAGAATATTTTATATTATTAGAAACTGATTCAGGTGGTGTTTATGCCTTTCCAGATCAGAATCCAAAAGAGAATCCAGTGTTTATTGCTCCTGAAAAAGGAAATGAACAAATATTTAATTTGCAACAAACTAGTTCAGGAAAACTAATTCCTAATTATCAGATATTATCTCCAGATGATGGTGCAAGACTCCTTTATGATGATCTCCTTATTTCGTTATCTTATTTTAAAATGGAGAATCTTGATATCTCACACACCAAAATCATTATCAATGATATAGACTATACTTCCTCAGCATCAATCAAAGACACTCATTTTTCTTTGCTTATTAATGATAGATTAGAAATTGGAGATTATCAGATAAAAGTATTCTTTAAAAGTTTAAATGGATTGGAATATGAACCAATTATATGGAATTTTAAAATTATTGATGAGGTGAAGGAGAGTTCCCAAAATATCATTATTTCTAAAGGAGGAAATTTGTCAGGAAACTTTAATTCTTCTCAGAATGATGGAAGTAATTTAAGTATTGGGGAGCTTAGTGGAGATTATCATATAGATTTAGATTGGATGAAGATTAAGACTGATTTTTTATTATCATCATTGAATGATAGTAATGAACAGCCAAAGAATAGAATGTTATTTGATTTTAAAACAGATTTTTTTGATATTAAGCTTGGAGATTCATATCCGATATTTAGTGAATATACTATAAGTGGAACTCGTTTAAGAGGGGCTAATATTCTTTATAATAATAATAATCTAAAAGTTCATTTTCTATCAGGTAGCTTAACTAAAACTATACAGGGGTTAGGTAATGATGGAGCTATGATATTATTAGAAAATCAAGTTCCTCAATTTTCATCAAGTGGAATTTTAGATGACAGTGATGAGAGTATGGGAATTGTTGACCTAAGTAGAGATAATTATACATTTAATAGAGGACTAATTGGATTAAAGGTTGACTTTAAAATGGGCAATAAGTCTAGATGGAATCTTGAGCTGTTAAAAATAAAAGATAAAATTGAGTCAGTGGACCATGCAGTTGATGGATCTATGCTTACCTTGCCTGAGGATATGTCTAAGCATTTATTTTCAGATATATATGTAGACTATGATGGATCAGGTTCATATACTCCTCCGAATGAATACAATATTTGCTATAATAATGATGGTGGTGACTGTCAGTATACAGAATTTATTGGGAATAAGAATGAGCAAGATCATGATGTTGTTGGCAGTACTAATTGGGATGGTATTAGTGAGATCATGTTAGATACGAGTTTTATTTCCAATTTTACTTACTCTACCGTTCCTTTAGGAATATACACATATGAACCATTTATCGATGGGAATGGGAATGGTGAATATGATAGCTATTGTAGTATAGATGGTATTCAGGAAATTGATCAAAATATATTAACTGAGTTTGATTGTAATAGTTTGGGAGTTGAGTATCAATGGATTTCAGAAAATTTTGATGATATTGATGGAGATGGTGAGTGGAGTGATGATGGTGAATATGATATTCTTCAAAATCAGATATCAATAGATATTAAATATGAATATCTAGATGAGGTTATTAACTATTTTAAACAGCATGAAGAAGATAGTCACGGTGATACTATTGTAGAGGATATAACTGATCATGCGTGGAGTGAATGTACGTATAACGACTGTTTCGGAGATTATAGAATTAATCTTTTATCGAGTCAGTGGGAAGGGGATAATCCGGAGGATAATATTGTATTATCGTCAGGTCTGCTGCATACCTTTGACGATGGACTTTTAAAGATAAAGTATGGATTTGCATTTTCAATGCTCAATCAAAATATATGGAATCCTGCTATATCATATCAGTCTCTTGATGAATTCGGAGCAGAAAATAGTGAGCAAGAGAGTGATGGGCTCTTTAATAATGAATATGAGCTTGATGAAAGTATTGATAATATTCAAAAATTTGAAGATATATTTAAAACTGGAATATCACAGGTTCCGCTCATTCCTATTGATGTATCAGATGGTAAAATTACATTCAAGGATTTTTTAACATTGCCATCTGCAGCTTTATATTTTGATGCTAGTCATAAATATTTTGGTCATAATATTAGTTGGGGCTTTAGACAAGTTGGCCCTGAATTTCATTCACTAGGGAATCCTTACATACAATCAAATATTAGAGAACAATATTTTTCAGATAGAACATACCTTCTAGATAATAAATTAAATTTATCATTTAAGTGGAAAAGAACCGAAGATGGAATTAGTTTGACTGAGAATAATGGAAAGAGTGATAAATACGATATAAATTTAGGTTTTTTCCCTGGTGTAGGGGTACCTACATATAATCTTACTATTGGAATCTATACTAGACAAAATGGCGTAGATCCAATCTACGAACCACTTGTCTATGTCACTCCAGAGAATGATATAGGAGAAATAAATGGTGAGGTAGATACCTGGTCCTGTGAGTTGCAACAAGTATATGATTTTATATGTACAGAAGAGGAATTAGAAGCTGGAGAAAAGACTGAGGAGTATGAAATTTTAGAAACTCAGCTATATCAACCGGAAAAAACACTTACAGGTCAGTTCAGTTTATCTATCAATGGATCATTCAATTACATATATAGACATAATTATAGTATCAACATCTTTTATTCTAACAAGAGAGATCTTATTAATATTAGTAAATATATAGCATTCAATAATGATTACTATTCTCCACGATCACTCACACAGTCATATAATTTTTCTACAAGAACTAAATTTTCAGATAGGCTTGAGACAGCTATTATTACTAGCTATAGCTATTATGATTATGGCAATGAAGAAAGGTATCAAACATATCGGCCTGAATATTTTCAGTATCAAAGTATATATGCTATTGATCTATCTGCAATTTATGATACCCGTAGTTGGTCTGGTAAGCTTAACCCTGCAATAAATATATCATTAGGTAGAGGAAGTAATGAGTTTAATCAATTTAGCTTCCGTGGTGGTAGTCAGATTCCACTAATTAATAATCTTTCTTTTAGTTTGAATATGAATTATAAACTTAAATTTATTAATCTTCAAAACATTGATCATAACTACTCTTTTTATATGAATCTAAAATATAAATTCTAGATATGTATTTGAATAAGATTAAAAATTACTTGCCTATTATAATAATATTTTTCTCATCGATATTATTAACTTTCTTGCTTCATATCTCAGGGGCATTCTCATATGTAGAATTAAAATTATATGACTTTCGATTTGGTCTTAGAGGTGCAGTATCTGGGACTCCGCTTTATACAAATACAAAATTACCCTCATCTGAGTATTATATTGATGAAAATGATAATAATATTTATGATGAGAGTGTTGATACTTTCAATAAAGATGGGGTTGGCTGTTGGATCGATGAGAATTGCAGTCCACTATGTGAAGATGATTTTGTATGTCATAATCAACAGTGTGTTGAGTATGTAGAATGTCATGATATTAATCAAAATGGTCAATGGGATAAAGGTCTTGATGTTGTTCTGGTTACAATTGATGATGAAACATATGAATATTTAAGTGAACCATATCCATATAAACGTTCTATTTGGGCACATGCAATTAAAAATTTATCAATTGCAGGGGCTAAAGTTATTACGGTTGATATAGAATTAGATAAACGAGATCATCAAGTTGAGAATTTAAAGAAAAGCCTAAGTAAAGATGAATTATCTAAAGTTGATTTTATTGATGGGGATGAAGAGTTAGCAAAAGCAATTCAATTTGCAAGGAAAAATAATACAGATGTTATACTAGCAGCTAAGGTAGTGGTAGATCCTGAACGGGTTCCAAGTACATATTTAGCGAAACCTCACCAGAGTATTATCACATCAAAGGATACTCCCTATTTAGCTTTAGTAAATATAGGTGATGGAATAGATGGTATATTAAGGCAATATCCAATATTTGGTGTAGAAAATTCAAATAGACATTATACTCTAGCTGTTTCATCTGTATTGAGATATCTAGATATTAAGGAAGACCCAGTTCCAATTATAGATAGTGAAAAGTATATATTTAATATTGGACCGTTAAATATTCCTGTATATGGAAAACAACAATTATTTCTATTGAACTATTTTGGACCTAGCTCTAATCCATTCAAAACATTTCGGAAGTATCCTTTAGTAAATATATTAGATACTGACGACTTTATGATAGGTGATGAATATAGTGCGTACTGTCTAGATGATTGGGATGAAATTGATAATAGTTATAATAATCAAGAAGATTGCGAGAAGAATGATGATTATAGATGGACTACTGAATATGATTCAAATTGGATGGATCAATATATTAATCCAGATCATCCATTGTATTTTAGATTTAAGGATAAGAATCCATTTAAGAATAAGATAGTTTATATTGGGACGTCTTTAGCAGAGCATCACGATTTCAAGAACACACCATTTTTAAATTATAATGGCAGTACTTTCCCCACACCAGGTGTCGAGGTGCATGCAAATGCTACTCAGCAACTTATTGATAATAATTATATTGATTATCCACTAGGTATGCTCGCAGGTGATAGTGAATACTATATTATTCATCTATCTATAATTATTATTTTAGTTCTATTGACATTGCTAGCAGTGACAAATCTAGAACCGATAGCAGGATTTTTATTTGCGGCATCACTATTAATAATATGGCTTTCTTTTTCAATAGGTTTATTCCTAAATGATTATATATGGTTAATTAAATATATTTATAATTCCATATTTGAAATCCCTTGGGGAATTAATATGCCAGGTAGGAATGAATCATCAATAGTCCCTGTTCTCTTTCCCCTAGCGGCTATTATTATACCATATGGTATAAACTTATCGTATAATCTTATACTTGAAAACAATAATAAGAAGTTCTTAAAAGAATCTTTTGGCCAATATATTTCTCCAGATCTTATAGATCAGATGTTTGATGAAAAAAGAGAGCCTAAATTGGGTGGAGATCCAGGATACCACTCTATGCTTTTTTCAGATATCGCAAGCTTTTCAACATTCTCTGAAAAATTAGATGCAGAATTATTACTAATGTTATTAAATGAATATTTGACTGCGATGACAAATATATTGGTTGAGAACAAAGGAACTCTAGATAAGTATATTGGTGATGCAATTGTTGCATTCTATGGTGCTCCAGTAGAGATAGATAATCATGAATATCGAGCTTGTGCAACAGCATTAGAAATGGAAAAACAACTCAGTAAGCTAAGAGATAAATGGAAGTCTGAAGGAGAAAAGTGGCCAGAGATTGTTCATAACATGCAGCATAGAGTAGGTATAAATGCAGGTCATATAGTAGTTGGGAATATGGGATCGGAAATGAAAATGAATTATACGATGACAGGAGATAAAGTAAATCTTACTGCTCGCCTTGAGTCAAGTGCTAAGCAACTAGGGATTGTCATTCAAGTTTCTGATACTATACATGATAAAGTAAAGAATGATTTTATCTTTAGAGATTTAGGTCGAGTTATTGTTGTTGGACGAGATCAATCTTTAAATACATATGAGCTTATATGTAAAAAAGGAGAGGAAGACAAGGAGATGATGGAGCTATTAAAGAATTTTCATTTAGGTCTTGATAAGTATATGCAACAGAAATGGGATGAGGCCATATCTTTATTTCAAAAGGCAGAGAATCTAGAAGATAATTATGAAGGTAGAAAAACTAATCCTAGCAAGGTATTTATAAAAAGGTGTGAATATTTTAAAGATAATCCCCCCTCTAGTGATTGGGCCGGAGATTACTCATTGCAAAGTAAATAATGAATACAAGTAAAAGAGGAAATATTCTGTGGGCAGATGATGAGATAGATTTTTTACAATCTCATATCTTATTCTTAGAAGAAAAAGGATATAGTGTTTTCCCTGTAAATTCGGGGGAAGATGCATTTGAAAGTTTTCAGGAGAAATCAATTGATTTGATTCTACTTGATGAAATGATGACAGGAATGGATGGCATCGAGACATTAAAAAGAATAAAGAAAATTCAGCCAGAGATACCTATAATAATGATTACTAAGAACGAAGAAGAGTGGCTTATGGAAGAGGCTATAGCATCTCAAATTTCTAACTATCTTATAAAACCAGTAAATCCTACTCAGATATTTATCGCGTGCAAGAATGCACTTGAAAAGATTGAAATTAGGACAGATCATATATCTAAAGATTTTATTATGAACTATCAAAATTTTAATGAAAAAATACTCTCTGCATCTTCGCTTGAAGATTGGTTCGATATTCATAATCAGCTTTGTGATTGGATAGTTAAATTTGATGACATAGAAGACTCTAATTTAAATACCATGCTTACTGAGCAGCTTGATCAATCAGATAAAATGTTTAGAAATTTTATATCTAATGAATATGTACAATTAATTAATTCAGATAAAGAAAGCCTTTTTACGCCCTCTACTATAAAGAATAAAATTCAACCTTCTTTGAATGATAATAAAAAAAATATTTTAATTATATTTGACTGTTTAAGAGCTGACCAGTGGAAAACCATGTCAAATAATTTATATAATGACTTTAAGATTAATACAGCTTATCAAGCTTCTATAGTACCTTCTACTACATTCTATTCTAGAAATGCGATATTCAGTGGTTATTTTCCTTTAGATTTATATAATAATAATAGAGAGTTGTACAATAGAATGAGTTCTAATGAGAGTGAGTATAATAAGCATGAGCATGAGTTATTAAAGCAGCAATTAACTAGGTTAGGGTTAGGCCATAAATCTACTAAGTATGTAAAAGTATCAAGCTATGAATATGGAAAATCGATTGTAAATAACATTAATGACTATAAAAATGTTGATATGTTATGTTTGGTTGTCAATTTTATTGATATTCTTGCTCATTCTAGATCAGAGTCAAATGTTTTAAAAGAGGTACTTACTGATGAGGCATCATATAGAGATATAATTAATTCTTGGATCTCAAATTCTTGGTTTAGAGAAGTGCTAAATGAAATGAGAAAATGGGATAGAGAGATTATTGTAACTAGTGACCATGGCAGCATAATGGTTAATAAACCTATTCAGATCAAGGCATATAAAGAAGTCTCTTCAGGAGTTAGATATAAATCAGGTAAAAATCTAAAGGTTAATACAAAGCATGCACTTCGAGTTACAGATATAGAAGAATATAGATTACCTCAGTCTCATATAAATCAGAACTATTTGATAGCTTACGATAAAAATTATTTTGTTTTTCCCAATAACTACAATCAATTTGTCAAGAGATATAATAATACATTTCAGCATGGTGGCATATCTATGAATGAATTAATAGTCCCTATTGCATCTTTGGAACCTAAGTAATGAAGATTACTAATAGCTCAGAAGAGACTATTGCTTATGCTTCATCTATCACTGATTTTTTCCAGCCTGGTCATATCTATGGATTAAGGGGTGACTTAGCATCAGGAAAAACAACTTTTATAAAGGGTATACTTTTAGGCCTTAATTACGATAAAGTTGTCAACTCTCCTACATTTACATTGATTAATGAATATGATGCAGATTTCAAAGTCATTCATATAGATTGCTATCGAGAAAATGATATCAATAGGTGGATTGACTTAGGAATTCTAGAATATTTCTCTTCAGATCACATAGTTATAATTGAGTGGCCTGAAATTATAAATCCATTATTACCTGACAACGTATCTTATATAGATTTCTTAAATATTGATAAGAATAAAAGGAAGATTACAATACAGTGAATTTTATTTCTTTAGAGTGTTCCACTACAAAACCTAGCGCATCAATTTTTATAGATGGTAAGCATATAGATAGACATCAAATTATCAATTCAACTTCATCTGATTTACCAATGTGTGTAAATAAGATTTTAGAAGAAAATGCAGTTTCAATTAATGATATAGATTTTATTTCTACTACAATTGGGCCAGGGACTTTTACTGGAGTACGTGTTGGTTTGAGTTTTTCTCAAGGATTAGCATATTCATTGAACATACCTATTGTTCCTATTAATGTTATAGAACTTCTAAACTCTCAGGTACAATTAGATAGTCAGTATGTCGTGGGAATATATTCACATAAAGATCTAGTTATCTATAAAAGTTTTGAAAAGTGCAATGATAACCCTATAGTATTAGATAATGTTAATAATTTAAATGGTAAAGATGTCTTTGGTGTTGGGCTAGAAAATTTTCAAGATAAATTTAATTATAGTTCTTTGAAATTGAGCTCACTAGAGGTGGGAGTATATGCACTTAAAAATTACCAAGATTTAGCTAAATCTTTCTTATCATCAATCGAGCCTATCTATCTTAATGAGTTTAAAGCAGTGAAAAATATATGATATCTAAATTCCATATTAAACATATAGAAGATTTACATAAGATTAAAAGTGACGATGAAGATGTTTGGTCTAAGGAACAATTCCATTCGTATGCTATGAGCTCATCTGGTTCAATGAGCTATATCTATTCCTTAAATATGGAAGTGTTAGGATATTTAATGAGCCAAGTGGTATTAGATGAAATTCATATTCATGATATTGTAGTATCAAAAAAGTTTAGGAATAAAGGCATAGGAACAACTATGATTAGATATCTTATAGAGTCAGCAAAGAGAGTTAATAAGAATAAAATCTGTTTAGAAGTTAATGCTAGAAATACAATTGCTAAAAAATTATATAATAAAATGGGATTTATGGAATCAGGTATTCGCAATAAATATTATAATAATGTAGATAACGCTATACTTATGGATTTGCAGATTTAATATGTCTGAATGGTTTAGAAGAAAAGCAGATAAAATAAATACATCCTTAAAGAAAGATACTATAGAAGGAATGTGGATAAAATGCCCTGCGTGTTTTGAAGTTATATCCCGAAAGATTGTAAATGAAAAGAATGGATGCTGTAGCTCATGCAATCATCACTTTAGGATTAATTCAGATGAATATGTTAAAATCATTCTTGATGATGGTTACTCTGAATTATGGAATAATATTAAATCTCTGGACCCGCTCAACTTTAATGCAACGCAACCTTATAAAGAACAGATAGATAATTCAATCAATAAAACAAAAAAGTTTGATGCAATCAGTATTTTTAAAGGTAAAGTTATTTCAGAGGATATTATGTTATGCATAATGGATTTTTCTTTTATTGGTGGGAGCATGGGCTCTGTTGTAGGAGAGAAGCTTTCTCGCGCAATTAGTAAGGCTCAGGAGGAGCATCTACCATTAGTGATAGTGTGCTCATCTGGAGGTGCTAGAATGCAAGAGGGTGTAATAAGTTTAATGCAGTTAGCTAAGATCTGCTCCAAGCTTGCTGACTTTTGCTCTAAGAAAAATTTATTAGTTACTTTACTCACAGACCCAACGATGGGTGGGACAACAGCTAGCTACGGTATGCTAGGAGATGTTATTCTTGCAGAGCCAAATGCATTAATTGGGTTCGCCGGTCAGAGAGTTATTAAGCAAACAATAGGGGAGGATCTTCCGGAAGGTTTTCAAAGAGCTGAATTTCTAAAAGAGCACGGATTCGTAGATGAAATCGTTGGAAGAGATAAGATAAAGGATGTACTGTATAACTTAGTAAAATTCTTCAAAGTGGAGCGAGAATATTCAGATGAAGCATGATAGAATTATGATAATTGATTATGGTTCTCAGTACACCCAACTTATAACTAGGAGGGTTAGAGAACTTAACGTCTATTCTGAAATATTCCCATTTGATGTTACCTCTGAACAAATTTCTAATTATTCACCTAAAGCAATAATTTTATCTGGTGGTCCATCAAGTGTGTATGATAAGGGGGCCTATATACTCTCTAATTCAATATTGGAATCTAAGCTTCCTATTTTTGGAATTTGTTATGGCTTACAAATACTAGTTCATACGTTAGGTGGAGAAATAACATCAAAAAATAGAGGAGAGTATGGTTCCTCGGAAGTAACTTTTAAAACTGATAATAGTATATTTGAAGATCTTAATGATATTTCAAATGTCTGGATGAGCCATGGAGATGAAGTTGATACTTATAGCGATGATTGGGAAATGATAGCTCAGTCAAATAATAATATTGTTGCAGCTTTGTCTAATAAGCATAAACCATATTATGGAGTTCAGTTCCATCCAGAAGTTAATCATACTGATGAAGGATTAAAGATAATATCTAATTTTTTATTTAAAGTTGCAGGTTGTACGCCCACTTGGACATCTAAGAATTTTGTCGCTGATTCTATTGAAAAGATTAAGACGCAAGTAGGTGACAACAAAAATGTGATTTGTGGTTTGAGTGGGGGTGTTGATTCATCTGTAATGGCTACTTTAATGCATAGAGCAATAGGAGAAAGGTCAAATTGTATTTTTGTTGACCATGGGCTTTTAAGAATGAATGAATCAGATGAGGTTATGGGATCTTTAAAAGATGGCCTTAAATTAAATATTAAGCGAGTTGATGATAGCAATACTTTTTTAAGTAAGCTACAAGGGGTTACTGACCCAGAAAAAAAGAGAAAAGTTATTGGAGCAGAATTTATTAGATCATTTGAGAAAGCTGTAAAATCTCTTTCAAATATTTCATTTCTTGCTCAAGGAACTTTATACCCAGATGTTATAGAATCAGGAGGTAGCAAATTAGGGCCAGCTGTAACAATTAAATCTCATCATAATGTAGGTGGTCTCCCAGATGATTTAGAATTTGAATTAATTGAACCTTTGAGAGATCTTTTTAAGGATGAAGTTCGAGAGGTAGGTAGAGAGCTTGGTCTTCCAGATTTTATTTTGGATCGACATCCATTTCCAGGCCCAGGATTAGCAGTTAGAATTATTGGAGAAATCACTAAGGATAGAATATCTATTCTTCAGAAGGCTGATAATATATTTATACAAACTTTAAAAGATAAAGGTGAGTATAATAAAATATGGCAAGCATTTGCAGTCCTTATACCAGTAAAAACTGTTGGTGTGATGGGAGATTCTAGAACTTATGAAAATCTCATTGCATTAAGAGCAGTAACTAGTAATGATGGAATGACTGCGGATTGGTATAAAATGCCATCTGACATTCTAGATGTATGTTCAAATAAGATAATAAATGAAGTTAATGGAGTTAATCGAGTAGTATACGATGTGACATCGAAGCCTCCAGGCACTATTGAGTGGGAATAATATGTTATGTGCGGAATAGTTGGATATATTGGAAATAAGAAAGCGTCAAATATAATTCTAAGTGGATTGAAGCGCTTAGAATATCGTGGATATGATTCAGCGGGTATATGTACTATTGAAAATAGAAAGCTGATTACAACTAAGTGTAAAGGAAAAGTCTCTGATTTAGAATCACGTCTTAATAAATCAATTCATAAGGGCTCCATTGGTATTGGACATACAAGATGGGCAACTCATGGTAGACCTAGTCAGAGGAATGCTCACCCCCATTCTGATATCAGCAATCAAATTAGTTTAATCCATAACGGCATTATTGAGAATCAACATACCTTAAAAGAATTTCTTAAAAGGCAAGGAGTTAAATTTAAAAGTGAAACAGATAGCGAGGTCCTAGTTCAATTTATAGCATATATCTACAGGACTCAAGACCTTACTTTTTTTGAATCAGTTAGAGTTGCTCTTGGAGAAGTTATTGGAGCTTATGGAATTCTTACTGTCAATATGAATGAGCCAGATAAAATCATTGCTGCTAAGTTAGGGAGTCCACTCATTATAGGGCTAGGGAAAGGAGAAAACTATATTGGTTCTGATGTCTCTGCTGTTATGGAGCATACTAGAAATATTTTATATCTAGATGATGGAGAAGTTGCAGAAATAACAAAAGATAATTATAAAGTAAATCATATTTCACATGATAATGATGTAATTAAAGAAATAAAGAAGATTGAAAATACACTTGAAAAAATAGAAAAAGGAAACTTTAAGCATTTTATGCTTAAGGAGATTTTTGAACAGCCAATATCTACAAAAGAATCTATTAGAGGAAGAATTGATTCTCATAATAATGTTAAGCTTGGTGGGGTACATGATTATCTTCAAGATATATTAGACAAAAAATATATTTATATAACTGCGTGTGGGACATCCTGGCATGCAGCGCAAATAGGAAGCTATATACTTGAAAAAGTATTTAAGAAACCTGTAAAGGTTGAATATGCTTCAGAATTTAGATATCGTTGTAAGCATGTTGATTCAGATACATTGTTAATAGCAATTAGTCAATCTGGAGAGACAGCTGATACTTTAGCAGCCGTAAAAAAAGCCAAGGAGAGAGGCGCTCTAACCTTAGGGATAGTTAATGTCGTAGGTAGTGCAATAGCAAGAGAAACAGATTGTGGCATATATATGCATGCCGGTTCAGAGATTGGAGTTGCATCCACTAAAGCATTTACATCTCAGGTCATTATATTATCACTGCTTGGAAATTTAATAGGACAAGTGAAGAAACTCCCAGAAAGCACAAAAATATTATCACAGATGAAGAATTTACCAATCGCAATTGAGGAATTATTAAAAACATCTAATATGATTAATAAGATTGCTAAGGTCTATAAAAACTCAAATAACTTTTTGTATATGGGGAGAGGATACCAGTTTCCTGTAGCTCTTGAAGGCGCATTAAAACTAAAAGAGATTTCATATATACATGCGGAAGGATATCCAGGGGCAGAGATGAAGCATGGTCCCATTGCTTTGATAGATTCTAATATGCCTGTTGTTGTCATTGTAACAGATAAAGGATATGATAAAATATTATCTAATATCCAAGAGATTAAAGCACGAGGGGCAAAAACAATTGTAATTAGTTCAAAGAAAACAAAAGCTTTAGTTGAGTTGTCTGATCATTTTATTCATCTAAAGAATATATCTCAATTTCATAATTCATTAACACCAATTCTAACATCTATTCCTTTACAGCTTTTAGCATATCATATAGCTGTGCTTAAGGGTAGAAATGTTGACCAACCAAGGAATCTAGCAAAATCTGTTACAGTGGAGTAGT
>CAZKFO010000043.1:0-3871 GCA_964552145.1 uncultured bacterium
AATTTAGATACAGAAGTTGTGTGGTTTGGTCCAACAGAAAAAGGATCTGACCATGACCTTATTCAATTGCCAGATGGTAACTATCTAAGTATAGTAAAATCATATAGAAATATGCCTGTCCCATATGGACCTTGGTATAATCAATGCGTGCAAACTTATGGAGCTCTAGTCTGTGATAATTATTTTAATTGGAGGGGTGATAAAATAGTTATATGGGATGAGACAACTAAGGAAGAGCTTTGGTCATGGGATACATTTGATAATTATAATACTGATGATTATGATGGTGTAAACTATGCTTCTGGGATTAATGGAGGAAACTGGCCCATTGGGATAATTAATTTTGAATTTGACTGGACTCACATTAATGCCCTTACCTATGTTAATAATCATAATGCAATTTATCTATCATCAAGACACTTATCAAGATTAACTAAGATTTATTTTAATATAGATGACTATGATGACCCTATTAATGGAGAAATCATTTGGAATATGGGAGAAGATATGCCATCAGGAGATGTTGATTGTGGAGATGATTTAAAGTTTAGTTGGCAGCATACGATTTCTGTATTAGATAATGATAATTTAGTAATATTAGATAATGGTAATTTAAGTGATCAGTATGGTGGTGAAGATTGGCCCTATGGTATTTGTGAATGTTGCAATGATAATAATCCTAATAACTGCAGTATGGAATTATCCAGTTTTTTACATGATCAATTTGGTTGTGAATCAAGCAATGAGTGTATTATAGGTCAATCTCCTAAATTCAGTTCAGTCCCAATTAGTAGAGCCCTGGAAATATCTCCTAATGAAATTGAGGATGGAGGATGTAATGCAGAAATTGTTTGGGAGCATATATTAGATTATGAGTTATTTGGTTTAGCATCTGGTGGAACCCAAAAGCTTGATAATGGAAATTATCTAATTACAACAGCTGGTATAACTAGTATAGGAGGTGTAACTCAAGAAGTTTCTGAATCTGGTCAAATAGTATGGGAAGCAAAATATAATTTAGATCCAGCTGCTCTTCAGCGTGCATATAGAGTTAGCAGCTTATACCCTGTTAGCATCTATCCAATTGTTAAAAACTTTGAATCTACTAATGGAAGTCCATGCATACTAGCTCATACAGGTGGCAGTAGAATTGAATTTGAATTATTTAATAATGGGAGGGAAGATGAGCAGTTTATGTGTGAAATTGAAAGTATAGATGGTGATTGGTTTACTAGTGTAGTGGAAACTGTATTTATAAAATCAGGTGAGTCTGAGATTGTTAGATTTACTGGCAATATTGATAATTCTAATATCTCTACCAATAATATCTTAATTACATTATCATCGGTAAATAATAAAAATATTCTAAAAGAGTATGAATATACAGTATATCCAGATGATAGTATCTGCATGTCAGATGCTGATATTAACTTTGATAGCAATGTAGATATTTTTGATATTATTACAGTTAGTGATTACATACTATATGGAGACACATTCTCAGCTGATAGAGAGTGTGTTATTGATTTGAATGATGATATGTTAATTGATATTGTAGATGTTCTATCAATTCGTAATTTGATTTTAGATTCGTAGCGTGTAATATTTTATTACAAATATATTCTATTAAATAATTTAATTTTATACTATAATATAAGCGTAGATACATTTATTTTAGAGGGAGGCACATAATGTTAAAAATTTTCTATTCAGTAATATCTTTGTCATTACTATTTTCTATTGACTATAATACTCAAATTCAGCCAATATTTAACAGTAACTGTACTGGTTGTCATGGCTCATCAGGTGGATTAAATTTAACCTCTTATGCAAATTTAATGGATGGAGGAAATAGTGGAGATATTGTACTTCCTGGAAATTCAATTTCTAGTCTTCTTTACGAGAGAATTACGCTACCAAATTCAGCTGCAGGTGACATGCCTCCTGGAAACTCATCCCTTAGCCAGTCAGAAATTGATTTAATTGCTGAGTGGATTAATGAAGGTGCTCTTGAATTTGAGTCTCAATCATGTGATGAAGGATTTACTGAGATTCCTAGTGTTCCAACTTCATGTATTGTATTTGATCAATCTGATTGTTTTCATGATGGAGATTTAGCTGTTTTAGCAGATATTGCAGAGTCAAATGGTATATTTAATTTAGATCCATTATATCTTGGTTCTCAAAATTGGCTTGGAGGAAGATTGAAGAGAATTCAGATAGGAAACTATTTTCAAGGTGGAAATATTGAGCTCTCATCAATACCAGAATCAATTTCTACATTAGATTCATTAACTACACTACAAGTAGATAAAAACAATCTAACATCGCTTCCTGATGGGGTTGGTGGTTTATCTAGATTGCAGCTTCTTATTGCCTCTAATAATAGTTTGGAGAGTGTTCCATCTAGTATGGGTGATTTATCTCAGGTTTGGTATCTAGACCTTGGTTATAATAATTTAGAAACACTTCCTTCATCTATTTCTAATATGACAGATTTAACTTATTTATATATTTTTGGAAATAATCTATCTAGTTTACCTGAGTCTATGTGTGATCTTGATATAGATTGGAGTGGTTATGATGATGGCTTTATGCCTTATTTTGGTTCAGGTGGAAATGAACTATGTGAAAATATTCCTGATTGCATTCAGAATTCAGCAAATTTCAATATAGGTTTAGAGGCTAATTATTATTCATTTACAATTGAATTACCACAAGATTGTGGTCAGTGTACAATAGGTGAGGGTGGATTTGTATGGATTAATGAGGTCCATGGAGATGCTAATGGTATTGGAAATCCATATGGGGAAGATTATGTTGAGCTTTATAACTCAGGTGAAGAGTGTTCACTAAATGGATTTAAACTTGATGATAGTGGACAGCTAGGAGACTTGATCTTTGATGATGTAACTATTGGAGCAGGAGAATACCTTGTTTTAGTTAGAGGGGATGATGGTAGTTTTAATTCAGATATTGATGCAAATGGTGGTCAATTGTTCTTCTGTGCACCTTCAGGTTTATGTGTCTTCTTTATTTTAGGTGGAACTGATGGCACAACTGCATATGGTTATCCATTTGATGATGTCAATGAACAGCCTGGAAATTTAGCTCAAAGTACTCCAGGAGAGCCAAATACTGATTTAATGCCTGATTGTACTCCAGGTGATGTTAATGGTGATGGTGGGATTGATGTGCTTGATGTCGTTGCTTCTGTTAATATAGTTTTGGGTAATAGTATACCAAGTGACATGGAAGCATGCGCAGCTGATCTAAATGGCGATGGTGGTGTTGATGTCCTTGATATTGTTGGAATGGTAAATACTATACTCAATCCTTAGAACGAATATTTTACCTGCATTCTATAGTGTGAAAAATTATCCATTTGATTAAATGGGTAGTCCATAGCCTTGCTGTAATCAGAGCCCTTTGATGAGATTGAATTGGGGTGATTTTCATCTCCATCTATATAGTTAATAGCAAAGAATGTACTAATCTTATTAGTAAGCTTGTATTCCGAATTTATTTCAAAAAAGTAGCCATTATAATCTAAATCTTTAAGATTTCTTAATTGGATTGAGAGCTTGTCATTAAAAAGAGATTTATCTAGGGCAATCAAAATAGCATTATGGGTTATTAAAGATAGTGGAGATCCCATTCCTGGGAAAAAATAATCATAAGGTTCAAATTCACCAGCTTGAAAATCAGGAAGATTAAATCCATCCGCTAATAAGTCATAGACTACTGCGTTATATTTCAATGAATCATGCCTAAAATATTGAAAAAGAAAATTAGTGTTTCTAGGTAAACTAAATTCAGCTTGTAGTGTTGTTTGAAGATATTCAGCCTCTTCTTTTTGTGGATAACTTCC
>CAZKFO010000043.1:3881-13031 GCA_964552145.1 uncultured bacterium
CATCTGGAGTAAAAGGACCAACGGATGGCCAATCTCTAAATACGCTATTTTTTAAATCTTTAGTAGAAAAATACCCTATATCTCCTCTTATTATGATATCATTTATGTCAAGAACTCCTCCAATTCCTAGTACTTCTGTTTTTCTATAGGTGAATACTGTATCAATCGCTGGAGGTAGTCCTTCCCCTGAGTAAAAGAGATTTAATCCAGATAGATTAAATATTCTATCATATCCATTAAAATAGCTTACTCCAACATCTAATATGTCTGTTGATAATTGTATATATCCACCAAACTCAGAAGGGTTATGTATATCAAAAAATGAGTAATCTGAAGGTGTCACAGGCAATGCTATTGGGAAATCTGCTTTAGAAGATGGAAGACGGTTTATTTGATGAAATGGAGATGTAGTAAATCCAAATTTTAAATTTTTATAGTACATATCTATTGATATGGAATTTGTTGCTATTTTTCTATCTATTCCTGATTCAAATAGAAAGTTGTAATCGTATGCACAAGAGTTGTCGATTGGACTATTTTCATCTACGAACCCCCATGATTGAATTTGTTTCCCTATGCGAATTTCACCAAAACTTGTAAACCAAGTTAGATAAAGTTCTCTAAGATCTATTAAGAAGTCTTGAGGATTATCTTTTAAGTAGGAGTAATTTGTTCGAGGTTGATATTCTAAAGAAAACGTTCCAATCAACTCAAAATTATTATGCTGATTTATCCATGATGTGTTTAGCATTCTATATGGCATGTTTATTATATCTCCATCTTCAAGTTTTGAGATATAGTAGAAATTAGCATTCCCAGTAAAGAATGATTTAGATTGTTCTTGTGATACTAAGATTGATGCTAATAGTATTGCGTATAGAGTTATTTTTTTCATCTTAATCCTTATTTTTCTCATCTAGTGATTCTCTTAACCAGTTTATCATTTCAAGGCCTTGTGTTTCCCATGCTCTAGTTAGTGCCCAACTTGGGAAATCACCTCTAAGCTCTCCATTCCAAGTATATGTAACCACAGTATTAGAGTCATTTGCTTCCTTCAGATGCCATTCTCCTGCAGCATTTATTAATCTTATACAATTTTCATCAATATCAATAGATATATTATTTGCTGCTTTAAATTTATATGATATCTCATAATCTAATTTTTTAGTTGTGTATTTAACAATATAGTCTCGATCTGATATAGGAAATGGCATATCAACTCTTATATGTACTACATCGCTTCCGACAACCTCTGATAATATAACTCGATCAAAAATTTCACTATAGCTACTTAGGTTTTCAATCATTACAGATATATCATTAATGTTATATGGTAGTATTGAGGTAGTTCTGCACCAGTCTATTGTCTCTGTCTCAAGGTATCCAACCCATATATTATCATCATTAAGAGTAACCCATTTATTTGAAATTTCATGATCAGGATAATTTATATCAGAGCTCATAAGAAGAGTTGATAGTAAAATTATTATTTTGTTAAGCTTCATCTATTTTCCAATATGAATAGTTTTAGATAAAAATGTTTCATATATCACAGCGCAGTCTGATTTTATTTGTTCTTCTGTAATACCAAATTTAGATAAATCATATTTGTGATTGCTCTTATATGCTCTTTGTTTATCTGCTGTTTCTTTTATATGCTCCATTAGCTCAGGGGTTCTTTCATGTTCAACAAAAGTAAGAACCTCATCCATCAGTCCATCAAAATCTGTCATCATTCGATTATACTGCACAATTCCTACTTTTGCTTTGTCTATCCTGTTGTTTACCCAATCATCATGGAATCTTATTTGCAATTCAACAAGAGCTTTATACAATCTATTTATATAATGCCTTCTTCTTTCTTCTGGAAGGCTCCAGAATCCAAACCACCCATCAAGAACACCTGTTACTAAACTTAGTCCTGATGGGATAACACTTAGAGGATCACGGACCATATATAATAGTTTTGCATCTGGGAAATGATTCAAAAATGCTGGGACATTAGGACTTATCGAAAATAATTTTCCTATGATGCGACTATTCCCTGTGCTTATTAAAGTTCTTACCCACATAGATTCGAACCATTTAAAGTCTCTATTGGAATTATTTCTTTTTTTAGGATCAAACCATGGGAATAAATCTTCTTTTGCCCATGACATAATAAATCCATATAAGAAAAAACCATCGAAGAATCTAAACAACATTGATGCATCATCAGTTTCAATGGAGCCGAGACTGGTTTTGTGAGCTGCAGTTGAATGATATTTAGTAGGGCTCACTTTCTCAAGAATTGGAAGGATAGGTTTTATAAGTTTTTGAAGTAGTACAGAAGTGAAAATGAGTTGGTATAGTTTTGACCCTATTCCTAAACCTTGATTTGATAGATAACGATGTATAAAAGTAGTTCCTGATCTTGGGTTTCCAACAATTAAAATAGGCCTTTTCACTTTTGATTTTAGTTTTACTGGGTATAGTAGCCAGTCTAATTTCATAAATATAAAATTTAGAGTTCTCACAAAAGTTATATATAATGCTACAGGAATTGTAAGAAACCATATTCCGAAGTTTTGACCAATAGTACTATAGGCTTTTACGATTCTTTTAAGTAGTCCAACTCTCAATATTAGATCCTTATATTTTCAGATAGCTAAATTACTAATTGTAGTAAGTTTAAATATTAGTTATTATGTAACAACTATTTACATAAAAAGATATTAATTATAGATATTATATCAATAACTTATTGATGAGATTAACATTTTAATGGGGTTATTTAATATGATCAATTTACTTCTAATAGTTCTATTAGCATCTACGCTATCAGCTCAAGTCTATGAAGGCTATATGCTCTATACTCCAAGCGGAGTTAATACAACCTATTACAAAGACTGGAATGAAAATACCATAAACTCATGGTCACATAGTAATGGCCCAGCAAGCATGCCATATTTATTACCAAGTGATGAGGGCGGCGTAGAAAATTCCTTGCTCTATTATCCATGCAGATCAAGTAACCCAACGATGGATTCTGGTGGAGTTGGAGGAAAAGTAGTAATTTATAATTGGGATGGAGATATCCTATATACTTATAATGTCTCTAGCACTAACTATCAACATCATCATGATATAGCTCTGCTTCCAAATGGTAATTTTATTTTAGTTGCTTGGGAACGTTTGTATGCAAGCGATTGGCAAGAGCTTGGTAGAACGAACGTTGGTAACAATCTCAATCAGATGTGGTCAACTATCTTTATTGAAGTTGAGCCTACTTTGGATGGCCGAACAGAGAGCTATGATGATGGAGATGATTCTGAAGTTGTCTGGGTTTGGCGTATAGCTGATCATTTGGTTCAGGATATTAGTTCTAATTACTCATCAACATATGGAGAAATTTCAGATCACCCGGAATTATTTAATGTAAATGAAGGTAGTGTCGGCGGTGGTAATGGTCCTAATGGAGGAAATGCTGATTGGATACATGTTAACGCCTTAGATTACAATGCGGATCTCGATCAATTAGTTTTTTCATCTAGATTTATGAATGAGATATATATTATTGATCATAGCACAACGATTGAAGAAGCTGCCAGTCATTCAGGTGGTAATAGTGGAAAGGGCGGTGATTTCTTATATAGATGGGGACAGCCAAGTAATTATGATAGAGGTAATAACGCAGATAATATTTTGTCAGATCAGCACAGTGTAAATTGGATTCCAGAAGGATATCCAGGAGCTGGAAACTTAATTTTATTTAACAATTTTCACTCAGGTAACAATGCAGCTGTTCTAGAGTTTGAAACTCCGATACAAGCAGATGGAAGTTATAATATAACAGGTAATGATCCTTATGGTCCGGAGACATATTCGTGGATATATGGTCCATCTAGCAGCATTTCAACTCAAATGCAAGGTGGAGCATTTAGATTGCCTAATGGAAATACGTTCATCACTGATTGTGATGATGCTACAATTGTTGAGGTCCGGCCTACAGGGCAGGTTGTTTACAACTATGAATATCCTAGTAATAATTCTACAATTGCAAGAGCAAGTAAATATGCTCCAGAGTTCTTTGATTCAGCTTATACCTTGGGGGATATAAATGATGATGGTGAACTTAATATTTTGGATGTAGTTTCACTTGTGAATATTATATTGAGTTTAGATAACTCAAATCCAGCTGCAGACATGAATGAAGATGGTGCTACAAATGTTCTTGATGTGATACTGCTTATTAATACTATTATTGGTGTAGATGGATAGATTCAATTTCTAATATATTTTTTAAAAGGGGCTTTTTTATCTAGCCCCTTTTTTTATAATATCATTTTATTTTGAGGTGAAGTGCACTCCAATATTATAATGCATCACATCTGTTCTCGATTGATTCCAATCATAAATTATATTTTGCTGTCCAGTTACTGGGTCATATGAATCTACTGTAATTCCACCCTCTTTTAGATATTCGACATCTCCACCCCAGAGATGTTTTGCTGACACAATTAGAGATAGGATCCCTGTTGGATTATCTTCTACATCTTTCATGTTCCATAATACTACTTCTAGTCCACCTCCTATTCCATATCCAAATGCGGTATCAGATGCTTTTGTTTCAGCAGCAATTTCACATTCATTAATGTCATCTGTTCCTTCATCATCACAGTTACTACTATTTGACATTATTTTTACTATAGTGTTTAGATTTTTTAATCCTATCAATCCTTCACCATAAATTTTAACAGGTCCTTGAAAAGGAATAATTTTCAGCAAAAGGTTCCCATACCCTACGTTATTTCTGGTTTCCTCAGTTACAGTTACAGAGCTCCAACTCATCATTGCACCTTCTCGTTCTGCATAGCCATACTGAGCTCCGCCCAAATTTAATCCAACTGCTGCGTAGTCATTAATATAGTACAAAGCATTCAAATCAATTGCGAAAGAAGCTGGTACCTCTTGAGCTTTAAATTCACGTTGAGGAAATGCACCCCCTATTGAAATATTACCTCCAAAGTATTGTGGGAAAATGGTAGATATAAATAGTATAAAGAATATTTTTCTCATCTCAGCTCCTATTTAAAGATTATATTTAATATTTAAAACATTACAAGTTATTAATAAAATCTTTAATTCTTATAAAGTAGTTTTCTTGCGTATGTATAATTATATCATTGTGATTAGCATTTGGAATTTTCCAGAGTTCTTTTATATCTGCTCGGGTTTCTTTTTTCATAATTTCTGCTTCAGAGAAAGGAATAATATGATCCTGCTCTGCATGTATGATGAATAATGGTTTAGAGTAGGCTCTTAGTTTTTTTAAGTTTTCGAATCCATCATATTCATGAAAATCAATTTCAGTGGGATTAATATTAAACATCTCTAGTATTGGTTTTTCGGTTGCGAATCCACTTTCTATGATACAGCCATCTATACTTTCTGAATATTTCGATATAATTTCGCATGCAGAGGCACTTCCTAGAGATCTTCCCATTACTAATAATTTCCCGAGGTAATTATTTTCTTCTAAAAAAGATTTTACATATGAGAAAACTAGATTTGCATCTAGATGTAGATTCTCTTTTGTTGGCTCGCCATTTGAAAGGCCATAACCCCTGTAATCAGATACAATGAAATTACAATTATATTGATTAAATAATTTCCCGATTTGGTTGTACTCTTGTGCTAATTCAGCATTTCCATGGAAGAATAGAATAGTAGGATATTCTTTATCTTTTAGAAAAAATCTAATTCCCACTTTTATACCTTCTTCAACATCTACAAGATGATCCTGTTCATCTTTATCAATAAGAGAAGGACGAGGAAAAAAGATAGAATTTAATAGACTCTTCTTATTCATTTGCAGCCCTTATTATTTTATCAATAATTTCACTATTAGGTTCAGCGTTTATATAAATGATTTTTTTCTCTGTATTTCTTTTGTTGAATGATTTTTTATATAGTTTATCATAGTAATTTTCAAGTAGTAGTTCACAGAATTTTGATAGATTATTTTCCTCTATCTGTTTTTTTGCTATTTTTGCATTCTGTCCACCAAGTCTTCTTTCAATGCTATCTATTCTCTTTTTTAGGGTTCTTTTATCAGGGCTTCCATATTCTTCGAGTAAATTCTTCACTCTTCTATCTATTCCCATATCAATTTTAATATATTTAGCTGTACTCATATTTTCCCAGATTTCATTTGGTATAACAACTCGTCCAATTTTTCTGCTTTCACTCTCAATATATGTATGACCTTGATTTGGTGTATTTATCCATTCAAAAGCTAGATTATTCTCAAATTGTTGTTGAGTAACTTGCTCTGATAGTCCAAGGCTTCCAAAAGCGGAGCCTCTATGGTTTGCAATTTTTTCAAGGTCTATAATAGATAGACCCTGACATTTCATTTTATTTAATATCATGGTCTTTCCAGAGCCAGTATTTCCTCCCAATATAATTAAGTTTTTTTGTATTTTAAATGAGTTTAGCATATGCTCTCTAATTGACTTGTATCCTCTGTGAATTCTATTCACATTAAAGTTTTTACTATTTAGAAGAATTTGCATTCCCTCGCTTCTCATCCCTCCTCTGGCACAATAGAGTATAATATCTTTATCTCTAAACCCTGAAAGTTTTTTTAAAATAGCTGAGGTTCTAATACTAGCATATTCTTGACCTAACTCTATTGCCTTTACTTGTCCTTCATCTTTATAGACTATCCCTAATTTTTCAAATTGCTTATTATTAAAAATTGGAAGATTGATTGCATTTGTAAAATGACCTTTTTCATATTCTCGTGGAGATCTCACATCAACCCATTGTGTGTTAGTTCTATTTATAGCCTGCTCTATTTTTATTGAGCTTACTTTATAGCTATTCTTAATCATATATAAACTCTGGTTGATATAGATCTGATTCCGAATATTTTATAGCATGAAAGTATGAAAAATATTTATTAGATTTTTCTTCGTTGTATATGAGCGCATCAGCCCCAATTTCATTTATACTATCTAGTATATATTTTCTCATTTTATTGTCAAAAAGAAGGTTTCCCCATATTGCCTTATTGTCTATCTCGATTTCTGCAATAACTAAATATTCATATTTGATTGAGTCACTTGGCTCATAAAAAACAAGCTCAGAAATGTGCTGTTTATTTAATTTTATTTCTTTATTTACAATAGTTGTCTTTACTGGAGAAGCACATGATATTAAAACACAGCATAGTATAATAACCTTATTGTTCAATAGATTTGCTTATAAGGGTAGTTTTATTTACAAGCTCATTTAATCTCTCTTTTAATTCTTCTTTCATATCTAAATCATCAAACAAACTTCCTTCAGCATAAACAAAGCGAGGGATAATAAGACATCTAAAATCAATCATCAGACTGTTCATAAAAGATAGGGGGGACATGTATGATCCTTTTCCTCCAGCAGCAAGGATAAATCCTACGACCTTATCTATCCATGCCATGCCCGTTAATTCAATTAGATTTTTAGCAGCAGCATTGAGATCATAATTGTAAACAGGACTAGCTATAATTATGGATTTCGCATTAGAGATAGTTGCTTTTAGCTCTTTTACTATAGGATCATCATAACATTTATCACCATCACATAGCGGCATTTCAATATCTTTTAAATCAATAAAACTGCAATCATCTAAGTATTGACTGTGTGCATACTTTGCCATTTTCTTACTTTTACTATTCTTGTTTAGACTACAGCTAATTATTAAGTGCATTATGACCTCTTTCTTTTATAAAAAAAATAATTTAATATATTATATACTATTATAAACAAAATGGAGTATCTATGTCTAGTAATTTAAGACCTTTTCATCTAGCATTTCCAGTCGTTGATTTAGCAGAGGCAAAAAAATGGTATACGGAAGTTCTATGTTGCTCAGTTGGTCGAAGTTCTAAAGAATGGATAGATTTTAATCTTTTTGGCCATCAGATAGTCGCTCACTTATCAAGTGAAAACAATCAAGAAAACACTAATTCCGTGGATGGAGAGGATGTTCCAGTTAGACATTTTGGAGTAATATTAACTCTTTTAGAGTGGAAACAACTGAAAGATCATCTATTTAAAAAGAATATTAAATTCTTAATTAATCCCTGCATTCGGTTTAAAGGTTCACCAGGAGAACAGAGAATAATGTTTATTCAAGATCCTAGTGGTAATGCTATAGAGTTTAAGGCATTTAAGAGTGATGATATGATATTTCAATCTTATAATTAAATATTTCTGATATAAATCAAAAAGATGCTTAATTTATAGTTCTGTTGTAAAATTTGTAGGAAATAGTTATTATTTGGTTGGATGACTTTATTAGAATTTAGAATCAATGTGATTTAGTGCACAAATTATTCTAATTATATGACAGAAATTTAGTTAATAAAAAAAGAGGTCATAATTATAAAACTATTAAAATTATTTTTATTGGGGATTTTCTTCCAGTTTTCAATCCTATCAGCTCAGGATATTACTCTATGGGTTGAGGATATTCAAACTGGAGGTGAGTTAGATGATGGGACTGCTCGAGTGTATATTAATATGACAACTACAGTTCCTGTATTTAGCTATAGCTTTACGCTTAGTGGATTTGATAATGTCCTCTCTAATGTAGGTGGTATGGAGCCAAATTGTACCGCAGCTCAGATGTTTGGAGAAGAGAACGTCCATGTTCTTGAAAATTATTTCTATGGTGGTGGTGAAGATGGGAATGTCAATTTTATACAGCCACAAGTATCCACACAGTTTCTAATATTAAAAGCTGAATATAATCCAGCTCTTAATAATGCTTTAGATAATCCATTAGCATCTCCATACTATCTTGAACTTGATGAAATGATCCCTGGTATGAATGGTAATGGAACTAGTTTCTATACTTTTAATAGTGAAACTCAAGAAGCTGAGCTTATACAAGATGTCCTCTGGATTGAGAGAACTTGGAAAATTGGATTTAATGAAATATATAATTCTTACAATCAGGATTGTTCTGGAGACATACATGGTCTTGCCACTTGGGACGAGTGCTCTGTTTGTTCTGGTGGAGCTACAGGTAATGTACCTAACTATGATTTAGATTGCGCTGGAGATTGTTTTGGAGATTCGAAAGAAGATGATTTCGGTGGATGCTGTATCCCGAAT
>CAZKFO010000044.1:0-251 GCA_964552145.1 uncultured bacterium
GATTAAATTGAACTGCACAGTTTCTAGCCATAGATAAAGCTATTGCTGTTTTACCCATAGAAGGTCTACCAGCTAAAACTATTAAATCAGATTTTTGGAACCCAGATAATAAAGTATCCAATGAAGTGAATCCTGAAGCAATACCTGTCAATGTCCCTTTTTTTCTGTTACTCCAATCATCTAGAACTTTATGCAAAAGAGGATCAATAGCAGTAAACTTACTTAATTGAGATTGTTGTGATATGTTAAAT
>CAZKFO010000044.1:261-12827 GCA_964552145.1 uncultured bacterium
TTGTTCTGCAGAATCAAGTATAGAGCTAACATCTGATTGACCTTCAAAAGCCTCCGATGAGATATCTCGAGATACAGAAATTATTGTTCTAAGAATATATTTTTCTTTTACTATTTTAGCATAGTATTCGATATTCTCAAATGAGGGCGCATCATTTGACAACCCAGTAATATAATAGGCCCCTCCAACTGTTTCTAATTGCTTATTTTTTTTAAGTCTATCAATAAGAGTTACAGAGTCTATTGCAATATTATTTTTATCCTCAAAAAGTTCAATGATATTTTTAAATATTATTTTATGATTAGTATCAAAGAAAGACTCTTGTGTAATAAATGTCATAGCACGTGGTACTGCCTCTTTACTTAGAAGCATCGAGCCCAAAACTGCTTTTTCAGCTTCTATCGCCTGTGGCTCTATACGTACATTTTTATTTTTTTGAGATACTAGTTCCAATTTATAATAATTCCCTATCTATTCTTCTTCATCCGTATCATAATTCCAATCGAGCTCATCATCTAGCAACTCTTCCATCGCTAATGCCATGGGCTTTTCCATCTGATGATCTATTTCATCAAATCTATCTAAATCTTCTGTATCTTCAATATCCTGAAAAGCTTCAAATATTAATGATCTTGAATCAATAATCTGTCTTTGCCTTCTGGCACTAACAATTACTTTCTCATATAAGTCCTCATTATCTTTAAAAAGTTTTCTTATAGCTATAGGGCCAACTTTCATTTACATTTTCTCCTTATAAGTTTTTCAATTTTATCTGTAGTTTTTTTTAAATCCTCATTGATAAAGTGATGATTAAATTTATCTTTATACTCAAGTTCCAATTGCATTCTCTTAGTTCTTTGCTTAATCAATGTATCGGAATCATGTCCTCTATTTTTTAATCTCTGTTCAAGAGTTTCAATTTGTTCAGCTATATTCTCACCTGGAGGTTCAATGAAAATTGATAAAGTATTATCTTCAAACTCTTCCATTATTGAGCAGCCACCTTTCACATCAATATCCAAAAGCATCACCTTACCTTTGTCAACGGTTTCCTCTAATGGACTAATTAATGTACCATATCTATTCCCATGAACCCATTCATACTCTGCCATGTCTCCAAATTTAATTAAATGATCAAACTTATCATTTGTCATGAAAATATAATCTTTATCAGGAACCTCTCCATCTCTAGCATCTCTAGTAGTAACAGATATGGAGAACTTCCAATCTTTGTTTCTCCTTAGTAGTTCCTTACATATTGTCGTTTTTCCAGTACCTGATGGTGCTGATAGAATAACTAATTTACCTTCTTTCATAATATATTTTGTACCTGCTCTCTTATTTTTTCTATTTCTGTTTTAATTTCAACCGCTAAATGACTAGTCTTAACATTATCTGTTTTAGATCCTATTGTATTTACTTCTCTTAGAAATTCTTGAAGTAAAAATGTCATTCTTTTTCCCTTTTCTATTTTACCTTTATTTAAGCAGTCTGTAAATACACTGATATGACTCCTTAACCTAGTAATTTCTTCATTAATATCTTTCTTCTCCATATATATTACAATCTCTTGTAATAATCTATTATCATCTAATACTATTTTACTATTTTTATCGATCAATAAACTTATCTTTTTTTTGTAATTTCTCAAAATCTGTTTTTGATCTTTTTCTGAATTTTTTACTATTAATTTCAGATTCTTATCAATTTTATTTAACCTTAATTGAATATCATCTGATAAGTTTTTTCCTTCTTTTGATCTCATGCTAATTAGATCAATGACTGCCTCATTTATACATTTTGATAAAATTCGTTTATATGAAATTGATGAAGCGCTTGATGAGCTTTCTAAAATATCAGGTAATGATAAAATCTTATCAATACTTAGGGTGTTATCTATACCATTATATTTTTTTAACGAACCAATAATTTTTAAATAATCATCTAATTTATTCTGATTAATTCGTGTTTCATTAATTTTTGAATCAAGCAAAGTATAATTAATATTAAGAATTATTTTACCCCTATTTAATTTCTTTCTAAGTAAGTTTAAAATATCATCTTCTTCCGATGAAAATAACCTTGGAATCTTATGAGTAATTTCTAGATATCTACTATTAATAGACTTTAGTTCTACAGAAATAAGTATATCATTATTCTGTAACTCTCTTTTACCATAACCTGTCATACTTAATAGCATATCACTTCTTTCATTCGTTCTTTTCTTTTTTGAGGTCTAATAATATGCTGAAATGATGGTCATGTCCAAGTATAATATCACTCAAATTGGGATTAAAGCTATATGAGTACTCTACATAATTATAAATAAACCCAAATCCAAGTGAGAATGATTTAATATTTGAATATCCACATCTCATCGCAAAAGTATCATTAATTAAATATTCATAGCCAAATCTATATGCTAGAGGATTAACAGATGATATATTTGTAGATGCAAATAGTTCTGTATAAAGAGAAGAATTATTGTTTTTAAAAACTATTGAACTTCTGAGCTTCGGATAAATAGAGTATATACTACTATTATTCCAACTGTAATATGATACTAAATCATTAATCATTATTCTATATGTAGCTTTACTATTAAAGCTTCTACTAAAACCAAAGTCAAGAGATAATCCATATGCTTTATCTACCAATAGTGATGTGTAAATTGGCTTTAATTTAAAAGATATATCACCTAGAAGTGAATGGAAAGAATAAAAAAATATTAAAGCTAATTGATTATCCTTATAGTATGATATTTTATCATAATCTATGTTATCCTGTGATATAGGAAGACCAATGTCATTCCAAGCCTCTTTAGTATTTGGAATTCCATCTATGCTTTTACTTAATAGAGAGAGTCCGATTTTAGACTTATTATAATTAGCAATAATGTATGAAAATTGAAAGTAATTAATAACACTATCATATAATGTGCCATATGAAAATAAAGATCTCCCCGTTTTATGAAAATTATTCAATGAATAAGAATTAACTAATGACATGGAATTATTAGCAGAGATTCCTCCTAAGGACTGCGTCTTGGCATCGCCTGATAAAGAAAATATTTCAAATCCATAATCCGTATAAGTCAATGGAAACAATAGCGAAATAATCAAAAGAAGAAGAAAAAAATTATTTCTCATTAGCTTCCTCTACAATTTCACTTAACTTGATTAAAGCTTCTAATGGCGTTATTTTACTAACATCTATATCTTTTAAACGATTAAGGATATCATTGCTATTATCAATATTTTCTTCCATTTTTCTATTTATATCTATTGATATAGTTTCTTTAGATAATTTACTTAAAATCTCATACGATCTATTTATTACAGATTTAGGAAGTCCAGCCATTTTTGCTACATGTATACCATAGCTTTTATCAATCCAACCTTCATTGATTTTTCTTAAAAATACAACATCTTCACCATCATCTTCTACCAGAACACAATAATTATTTGCATGCTCTAATTTATCAGCAAGATCAATAAGCTCATGGTAATGAGTAGCAAATAATGTTATTGGATTATATTTAGAGTTATGAAGATGCTCAGTTATAGCCCACGCAATAGCTAATCCATCATATGTTGAAGTCCCTCTACCTATCTCATCTAGTAATATTAAACTTCTATCAGAAAGATTATTTAGTATATTTGCTGCCTCATTCATCTCAACTAAAAATGTTGATTCTCCCCCGACTAAATTATCTGAAGCTCCTACTCTAGTAAAAACTCTATCCATAATGGAAATGTCAGCTGAAGTGCATGGCACATAACAGCCAGATTGAGCCATAATAATAATAATACCAATCTGCCTAAGATATGTACTCTTACCAGACATATTAGGACCAGTAATTATTGAAATCTGTTCATTTTGATTATTGATACTAACATCATTGGGAATAAAATCATCATCTAAATCCATAAGTTCCTCTATAACTGGATGCCTAGAATCTTTAATATTGATTTTTCCATTATCATTAAAATTAGGCCTACAATAATTTCTATCTCTTGATATAATTGATAACGAAGAGGCTATATCAAGTTTTGCTATTATCTTAGCATTTACTGATATGGATTTCATGTTTTTCATTATAAGTTCAATTAAATTACTTAGAATATTAAGTTCAATCTGAATTATCTTCTCTTCTGCAGATAAAATTTTACTTTCATAATCTTTTAATTCTTCAGTGAAGAATCTTTCTGCATTTGTTAAGGTCTGTTTTCTTATGAAATAATCAGGAACTTTATCAAGATTTGCATTAGAAATTTCAATATAGTATCCAAAAACACGGTTATAGCCTACCTTGACTTTATTTATTCCTGTCTGTTTTTGAATATCTGACTGATAATTTATTAACCATGCAGTTGCATCACTTGATATCTTTCGATATTCATCAAGTTCCTTATCTACACCATCTCTAATAAAATTCCCTTTTGTGAAATTAACTGGACAATCATCCATTAAGGTGCTTTTTATTACTTTTTTTAATTTAGATAATGATTTTCTCTGACTTACAAGCTTATATATAGATTTATTGCAATTTTTATTAACTTTTTTAGAAAGAGATTCTAAAATTTCCAAAGAAGATGCTAATGATAAGATTTCCCTAGGATTTGTTTTTTTTCCTGAAACTCTTGATGTTACTCGACTAATATCACAGCAGTTTTTCAAAGAATCTATAACTAGATTATTATAATCTTCATCTAAGGAGAGCTCATCTATACGATCTAATCTACTATTAATTTTCTGAATATTAGTTAATGGTTCACGAATCCATTTTCTAAATAATCTACTTCCTTCAGCAGTTTGAGTTTTATCAATTATATTAAGTAGCGTACCATCTGTAGATTTTGCTGAAATAGAATCAAAAATCTCAAGATTATTAATTGTATATGAATCTAGTTTCAAGATATCATCGTTAATCATTTTTTTAAAAGAGTGAATATGATCAATCTTACCTTTATAATTTCTATCTACATAATCTAAAGCAAATGCAGATGACTTTATTAGAAGAGGTTCACTACTAATACCAAATCCCTTTAAAGTCTTAACTTTAAAATGTTCTTTGAGGTAGTCATCTGAAATTTTTAAATCAGAATACCAACCTGGAACCTCACTAATTAAAGCACCAAATTTATTAATTAGATCCCCATATTTTTTATATTGTGACTCAGATATAATTATTTCTGAAATTTTATATTGATATACAATATCTTGAAGTGAAGTTAATGGTAGAGTTGCACCCATAAACTCACCTGTGGAAAAATCTAATATAGAAATCCCAAAAGTATTTTTTTCAAAAACTATCGAAGCTAAATAATTATTTTCTGAATCTGATAGATAATTATCTGATAACGCTGCACCAGGTGATACAACCTCGGTAACTTCTCTTTCTACAATACCTTTAGCTGTCTTTGGGTCTCCAATTTGCTCACATATTGCAACTCGATACCCAGACTTTAATAGCTTATGTAGATATTGGTCTAAGGCATGATAAGGGAAACCTGCAAGTGGGACATCAGACGCAGCACCATTTGATCTTTGAGTTAATGTAATACCTAAAGTTTTAGATGCTATTTTTGCATCATCTTCAAAAGTTTCATAAAAATCTCCCATTCTAAATAAAAGTATGGAATTTGGATGCTCTTTTTTTGTCTTCCAAAACTGTCTCATAACAGGCGTTCCACTATTCATATCTTTACCCATTTAACTCTCTACCAACTTTCTTGAGTTTTCAGATCTAAAGGTAAATTGTATCTTATCTAAATACTCTAGAACTGGAATAGCATATTTTCGTGTTGTATTGGTAATCTTCTTGAAATCTGGTACTGAAAGAGAGCTATTGCTAGCTAAAAAATCAATAATAGATGACTGAATGTTTTTTAATTCTGAATCTAGAATAATAACATCTGAGTTTATCTTAATTACATGTTTTTCCATTATCATAATATTTAATAAACTATGGAATTCTTTTAGAGGCATATCAAAATTTTCTAAAATTTCTTTTTCTTTTAAATCAATAAACATATTTAATCTTAGGTACTTAGTTACCTCATCTTTTTTAAGATTTAAATTAGAATCTACATTTATCTTAAATGATATTAAAGACCAAAGCTCAGATTCTATTTTTATTTTATTATCAACTTTTAACTGTTCAAGAATACAAGATAATAAATTTTCATTAATATTTGTACCTTGACAAATAATTTTTTTATTACATCCATACTCTATAGGATTTTTCTCATGAAATGATAATAAAAAACTTATTATTTTTTCCTTTATATTAGATATTCCATCATTAGTTAAAATCCAATTATATGAATTGTAATTAACAATCCTATATCTTGTATCATTCTTTATTAACTGATGCATTTCATCATTAGATATATTTAATCTTTTTTCGACATTAGATAAATCCAATGGATTCATATTTGATATACTGTTAATAATATTATGAAGTCTCTCTTCTTTAGTTAAATCATGTAAACTCTCTATTCTTTTCCTTAGTTTCTTCCAGCTTTTATTTCTTGGAATATCTACTATTACCCCACCTCCTATGGTATAAACTGGTGAATAAGATCGAATTATAAATCGATCTCCTATACCTGCAACTATTGGGTTCTCTAATTTAACCACTGCTGACTTTTTTATATCATTATCAGTATTAACAATAGTGATCCTTCCCATAACCTCTCTAGTACCAAGATGGACTCTAATTCTTTGGTTATTTTTAATCTTATTTTTTTTCATATTATTAATTGAGATATCACATAAAAATAAATTTGTCTCTGAGTAGGTATCAATCTTAGATAAATGATACCCTCTCTTTAATTTATCAGCTTCTATATTGTTTAAATTAATTGCTGCTCTTTCTCCTTCTGAAGCCATATTTACACTCGCTCCATGAGACTGAATATTTCTAACCTTAACTTTTTGTCCGCTTGGAAGTAATTCTACTATATCTCCCATAGATACAGATCCAGACCCCACTGTACCAGTTACCACACAGCCAAAACCTGTTTTGCTAAAAACTCTATCTATATGCATTCTAAAGATTCCTGATGGATTTCTATTAGGGATAATACTGTATAAATCTTGGATTTTTTCTCTAACTCTACCAAAACCTATATTCTGATTGGCTGAAACCCTTAGTATTTCACATTTATCAAGAAATGAACCTTTGGTCATATCATTAATATCACTCTCTACTAAATCAATCCAATCATCATCAGCTAAGTCAATTTTATTAAGTATAATAAAACCATATTTTATTTTTAAAAGTTTTAAAATTTCAAAATGTTCAATGGTTTGGGGCATAATACCATCATCAGCTGCAATAACCAGTATAGCCATATCTATACCACTAGCTCCAGACATCATATTCTTCACAAATCTCTCATGCCCAGGAACATCGATAATTGTTATTTTTTCATTTAAATAAGCAAACCCTAAATCTATTGTCATTCCTCTTTCTTTCTCTTGCTTAAGCGAATCAGTATCTTTACCTGTTATAGCTTTAACAATTGATGTTTTTCCATGATCTATATGGCCAGACATCCCTATAGTTATTTGCTTATTTATAGACATTTAATTATTACATCAATCAGCTCATCAATTTGATCATCAGGAATTGCTTTTAGATCTATGTATACTTTATCATCCTTTATGTAATTTAATATAGGGATGTAGCCTGATCTTAATTTAAATGATATCCTATCTGCTGATGTATTGATTGATTCAAATGAAATAGCAACACTAGGAATTTTTTCCGTAGGAAGTGATCCACTACCAGCCTCTACTTGGGTTTCCTCTATATTAATACTATAGTGCTCAGGGAATTTTTCTTTAACTAAAGTCACTATCTTCTTAGCATGTTCATGTAGTTGTATAGTTGTTCTATCAAATAGCATAATTGATATATTCTTCTTATTGACATTTTTAGTTGTTATATAGGTTCTAAGTATATTTTCCATTAAGCAAATTCTATATTTATCACATCTTAAAGTCCTATAAATTGGGTTCTTATGAATTTTATCAATTAAATTCATCTTACCGCTAATGATTCCTGTTTGAATCCCACCAAGTAATTTATCTCCACTATATGTAACCACATCAACACCATCATCCAAATATTTCTGAACCTCTTTTTCAAAAGGAATGAAATTATTAGGGTTATTATAAATAGCCCCACTCCCTAAATCACATAATAAAGGAATTTTGTATTCTTTACATAAATGTGAAAGTTCAATAAGTCCTACTTCTTTTGTAAAACCAATAACTTTATAATTAGAGGTGTGTACATATAAAATAGCTGCAGTATCTTCATCTATAGCTTCAGCATAATCTTTAATATGAGTTTTATTTGTAGTTACAACCTCTACCATCTCACAGCCTGAATTTTTTATTATATCTGGAATTCTGAATGAACCCCCTATCTCTACTTGCTGCCCTCTGCTAATTATTACTTTCTTGTTTTTGCATAAAGAATTAAGCATAATCATCACAGCCGCTGCATTATTATTAACTAAAATTGATTTTTCGGAACCTATTAAACTATTAATAAGCGGATTTATATGACTAAGACGTTCACCTCTTGTATTAGTCTCTAAATCAATCTCTAGGTTACAGTATGGATATATGGATTCCGATACAGAATCAAGTATTGATTTAGATAAAGGGGCTCTCCCTAGACTCGTATTTAATATTATTCCCGTTCCATTAATAACTTTTCCTAAACTACTTTTTGATATTTTAGAAAATTCATAGCTAGCTTTTTTAACGATATAGTTTTTTATATTCTTAGGGATATTATTATTACTAATATTATCTCTTAGCTTTTCTAATACTTGTCTTAATCGATCTTTGAATAATTCTAGCGGGATACTTTTTAAATCAAAAGATTTTAAAATATCATCTAATGAAGGAATCTCTTTTAATGCCTCACGGACATTATTAATATTACTCATAATAGGTTTACCTGTCTTCTATACATAAACTATTTTTTCTTCCATATTTCTTCATTTATAAATATATCTACAACATCCTTATCAAATTCACCAAATTTGGCCCCATTTTTTAATATTTCACATGCTTTATCTACTGGAGTGGGAGGTTTGTATGGTCGATCTTGAGCTGTTACTGCATCCCAAACATCAGCTACACACATAATTCTCGCAGGTAAAGGAATCTCATCTCCTTTTAACCCTCTAGGATACCCCTTACCATTAACATGCTCATGATGACACGAAGCATAAAATGGTACATTTTTCCATTTATCTGGGAACGGAAGCTTATTTAGAAGGGTTTTGGTGATATTGATATGTTTCTGAATCTGCCCTCTCTCTTCATCATTCAAGCTACCTTTTTTAATTCTAAGTGATATTAGCTCTTCATCTGTAATATAGCTATGCGTGCTACCACTAGTATCTGTAAATGTCTTCTTTGCAATTTCCTCTAGAATTAGTTCCTTTTCATCTGGAAGAAAACCGGGCTTATTAAGCCATAAGATAAAATCTAAATCATTTTGAAGATCTTCTAATTTTTTTTCATATTCTTTACTAAGATAGTTCTCATCTTTATTTTTTTTAATATTATCTAATTTAGAATTAAATACAATGTTTTCTTTTATTCTATCAAACCTATCCAATACTAATTGAAAATTTGCACCATCTAATCGATTTTGTTTTTCAAGAACAGACTCTGAAACACCTATTTTACCGACATCATGCATTATGCCAGATATCCAAATCTCTTTGAGCTCATCCTCTGAATAATTAATATTTTTAAACGGACCCTCATCCTTTTCAGAAATAATTTTAGCAATTCTTTTTGTGAACCAAGCAACTCTACTTGAATGTCCTGCAGTATGAGGGCTCCTTCTATCAATAGCTTTAACAGTATACCTAATAATTGAATCTAATAGATGTTCTATATCATCAATTAATTCTACGGTGTCAAGCGCTACCGCAGCCTGGCTTCCTAAAGATTGAATAAGATCATTAAATTCGTTATTAAATGGAATAATTTCATTCGAATCATTCTTAGCATTAAGAAGCTGTAAAACACCAATAACATCATTTTCATGATTTATCATTGGTACTACTAACATAGAATTTGTTCTATAGCCTGAAAATTTCTCATACATTTTAGAACCTTCAGATAGCGGTGTATTATCCTTATATATATCAGGAATATTTGTTGGTTCTTTTTTGTGATAGACAAAAGAAGCTACAGCATTTAAATTAGGATTCCCCTCTTTATCATATAAATCTAATGGCTTTAATGAAGGTTTAACACCAGAACTTCCACCAGAATATTCTTCCATAGTATCATTATGCATTACAGTAAAAATTAATTTTTTCTTATTTTTTGATATTCTATAAAATGTACCGGCATCACAATTAGTAAAAGTTCTTGATTCTGAAAGAATCATCTCAAGTAAGTTGAGAATATTCTTCTCTGAAGAAAGAGCAATTCCAATTTGACTTAACTTCTTTGCTAGTGTCATATTCTCATCAGGTGAATTATTTTGTTTATTGTTCATACTATTTGAAATAAAAAATGCTCTCAATTAAAATAATAAATATAATTGAGAGCACCTTTAATATTTATTACATTTTATTTAACTTCTTTTATTCTAGCAGCTTTACCTTTTAATTCTCTTAAGTAATAAAGTTTTGCTCTTCTCACTTTACCTCTTTTAACGACTTTAATAGAGTCAATATTAGGAGAGTTTAAAGGGAAAATCCTTTCAACTCCAACTCCATTAGAAATTTTTCTAATAGTAAATGTTTTATCTAGACCACCACCAGAAGATATAGCAATTACAACACCTTCAAAGTTTTGAACTCTAGATTTATTTCCCTCAATCACCTTAACTCCTACATTTAGAGTATCTCCAGATTTAAATTGAGGCATATCTAATCTAAGATCTTCTTTAGTTGACTTCATTATATTATTCATTTTTTCACCTTATTTCTTTTTATTCTCTATATATTTATTATACAAATCCAATCTATTGTTTTTTGTTTTTTTAAGTTTTTTACTATCTCTCCATTTCTGAATTTCCTTATGATTCCCAGAAACTAATACTTTAGGGACTTCTAATCCTCTATAAATTTCAGGCCTTGTATAGTAATCAGTATCTAATAGACCATCATTAAAAGAATCTGTTTCCGCTGATTTTATACTATTTAAAACACCTGGAATTAATCTAACTATAGAATCAACAATAATACATGATGGTAATTCCCCTCCAGTTAAAATATAATCCCCTATAGATATTTCATCTGTAACAATACTATCCCTAACTCTTTGATCAATTCCTTTATAGTGTCCACATATAAAAACTAAATTTTCAGCAGACGCTATTTTTTTTGATAAGTTTAAATCTAATTTTTTCCCATCTGGAGTTGGGTAAATAACTCTTAAATCTCCAGAAGAAAGATTATCTTTTACCTTATCAAAAGCACTAAAAATTGGTTGAGGTTTTATAACCATACCATCACCACCACCATATGGATAATCATCAATTCTACCATTAGGATCATCAGAATAATCAAATAGGTTGTAATGCTCATATCTAACAATTTTTTTCTTCTGAGCTCTATCTAAAATACTCACAGATGTAAACTGTTTAATTAAATCACAAAACGGAGAAATAAAAGAAATTGTTTTCATTAATTTAATAACCCCGAAATTGGATCGATGAGAATTATCTTATCATCATGTTTTATATCTACAATAACATCGTCAATTAATGGAATTAATTGTTCTTTATCATTATGGATGGTAACTAAAACATCATTTGCTGGAAATTGAAATACATTGATTACAATTCCATACTTATTTTTTGATTCATCATAGATACTAAATCCCAATAAGTCATTCAAGTAATATTCACCTTTTTTAAGCTCTGGCAAATCCGTTCTATAAATTTCTAAAAATAAGCCTCTCAATTTTTCTGCATGTTCCTTGCTATTTATTTCAAAAAACTTAATCCTATTATCTATTTTAGTATAAATGATACTCTCAATTTTTTTCTTAAGGATATCATTTTTTTTCTCATCAACCAAAAAGACAATTTGATTATCTTTTAATGATTTAGAACTTTCATTAAAAAAAACTACTTTTAACTCACCTTTAAGAGCATGAACCTTTGACAAATAACCTACACGAATTGTTTTATCTAAATTATTACTCAATTATTTCAAGAATAGATCTTTTGCCACCTTCTTTAGCCGTATGCGCTGAAAGCAATGTCCTTATTGCACCTACATTTTTCCCCTTTTTTCCAATAACTTTTCCAACATCACCCTCACCTACTCTTAATTCATAAATCTGAGTGTTTTCACTCTCAGTAACAGTAATACTAACCTCATCAGGCTTATCTACAATTGCTTTAACAATATCTTCTAATAAATTTTCCATAGTTCTACCTCCACTTTTGTAAATATACTATTAATCTTTATCCTTGTCTTCCGTAGATGCTTCCTCTGCAACAGCTTCTTCTGCAGGTGCTTCCTCTGTAACAGCTTCTTCTGCAGGTGCTTCCTCTG
>CAZKFO010000045.1:0-6720 GCA_964552145.1 uncultured bacterium
ACTATTGAACTAAACTTCTCAGTTATATCTCCAAACGTAGGAAATCCTTCCACCAAAGGTGGCTCACTAATTAAATTATGATTCTTAGTTACCTTATCTGACATTAGTGATGTCCGACCTCCATATTTGGTTTTGAGCTTGAATGAACTGCTAAATCTGGATGTGGATTTCTAAATTTAGCTAGATATGTAGTCCGAGGCTTAGTATTTAGCATTTTCAATAATGAATAGTCATGTTTTAGCGATTTTGCCTTTGATACTCTACTATTTTCATCTGTAATATCACCAAATTCACTTGCATCCATAGCACATGCAGACTGACAAGCAACCTTGACATCTCCATCAATAAGTGATCGTTTCTCATTCTTCGCTGTGATTTTTGCTTCACTTATTCTTTGGACGCAGTAAGTACACTTCTCCATCACACCTCTAAATCTAACTGTCACATCTGGATTCTGAGCCATTTGAACAACCTCAGGCGTATCTACGGTATAATTGTAGAAATTAAATCTTCTAACTTTATATGGACAATTATTTGCACAATACCTTGTACCAATACATCTATTGTAGGTCATTCCATTTAGCCCTTCTTCATCATGCGTTGTAGCTGCTACAGGGCAAACCTGCTCACAAGGAGCATTCTCACAATGGACACATCCAACTGGTTGAAGTGCAAACTCAGGATTATCAACATCACCCTTAAAATACCTATCCATCCTCACCCAAGACATCTCTCTTCCATCATATACCTGCTGTTTACCAACAATGGGTATATTATTCTCACTTTGACATGCTATAGCACAAGCATTACAACCACTACACACATTTAAGTCAATACTCATTCCCCATTGAGGACTTTCAGAGTAGTCATGAGTTGGATACATCGAAGGAATATCTTTATTCTCATCAGGTATATGCCATTTTCGATCATAGTCTAGTACAAAATCTTCATTTTTCTTATAATCTCCAACATTTGCTTCTCTAATAATCTCAGGCAATCTTCCTTCAACTTCACCAGATGCAAGCTTTTCTAAATCTAAACCATGATGATCTTGAGTGCACGCAACGATTTGACTCCTATTGGTCTTAGTTAAATTTGCTCCAACTACAAAACTATTAGAATTATTTTTCAATGAAAGGACATTAACACCCAACACATCCTCATCAATATAATTTCTATCTACACTACGTTTTAGAGAACGTCCATATCCCATTTCAAGGATTATAGTATCATCAGAGATTCCAGGCAGCGTCCATACCGGGATATCTATAGACGTATTATTATGTTCCACTGTAATGACATCAGCATTTTTAACATTATGCTTTTTAGCGGTATTATAGCTAACAAGAGCAACATTCTCCCAGCTAATCTTTGTTACAGGGTCAGAAGCTTCTCTTAGCCAGAAATTGTTAATATATCTTCCATCATAAACCTGGTTAGAAGAGCAAAATCGAACATCAAATCCTTTTTTATTTAATAAGCTATTTAACTTTTTATCAAATAAAGTATATATAGGGGTAGTTTTAACTTTCTTCGCATTTATTTTATTAGAACCACTTGTCCCTTCTAAATGGCCATCGTGAATTGTCTTTTTCCATGTTTTTAAGCTACTAGATAGAGAAAAATTAGAATCCCATGCTTCTTTTAAAATCTCATAATCACTTCTATCTTCACCAATAAATAGAGATAATATTTCATTAATTGACATTGACCGATACAAGGGACTAATCAATGGCTGAACAATCGAATACGTTCCATCTAAACTTGTTGCATCTCCCCAAGACTCTAAATAGTGACTTTTAGGAATAGACCAGAAAGCATTTTCTGAGGTCTTATCATTATGAGATCCAAGATATACTATATTAACAAGAGATGAAATGTCCTGATCAAAATAATGAGAAAAGAAATAATAAAAATCTAAATCTAAAACCAGCAGGGTATCAATAGAACCTGACTTAATATTTTTAATTAGATTTTCAACTGCATCTGAGCTTGAAAGCACAGCATCCTCTACTCCATGATATGTAATTGTATTATTATTGTTACCTAAAGCCTGGTTAATGAGATATACTAAAGAATGTATAGAAGAATCAAGAGAATCTCCTGCAGATATAAGCGATTTAGATTTATTTTTAACTAAATCATCTACCAATGCTTTTATAATTTTATTGTTTTTAAATGTTGAGCTCTTAGATTGAATTTTCTTCAATCCTCTAATACCACTACCAACAAGCATATTATTTAATTCTTTAATAAAATCATAAATCTCACTTGGCTTAATTTTTAATCTATGATCAGCCATCATACCAGAACATGTCAAATTACTTTCGACAGAATATAATCGATTCATTTTATCTGTTTTAGTTTTAACTCTTCTCTTTTTTGCAAACATCTTCTGATTATGAATTGGATTTAAGTCTGAACCTATGAAATCTGACTCAATTGTAAGGACAATATCTGCTTTTTCTAGATGATACACAGGAAGAGCTTTGACGCCGATGGAGCTTTCGATACCATTTAATGCATTTTCTTGTGAAACAGTATCGTAGGCCACCCAATTAGACTCAGGATAAACGCTTCTAAAATTATCATAAATCTTTTTTGTAGATACCGATCTAAAAGAGTTTGATAATACAGCAAGACCTTTCCCTTTATTTTCTATAAAAGATTTGGAAATATCTTTTACAAATAATTTGAAGTCAGGAATAGTACTTTCAATAGATCCATTATATGGATTTTTAAGTCTGTCAGGATCATATAAATCTAAAATAGATGCCTGAATAAAAGAATTCGCAGATCCCTTAGAAGATGGATGCAAGGTGTTACCTTCTATATGCGTTGGACGCCCTTCATGACTCTCAACAACAACACCAAAAGAATTCATTCCAAATGGCATTGTTGAAGCATAGTAATTAGGTATGCCAGGAATAATCTCCTCTGGCGCTTGTATATATGGAAGTATTTTTTGAACAGGTTTACGACAACCAACAAGTCCGGCCATAGCCATAGAGGCACCCATCAAAGATAAGAATTTCTTTCTAGTCATTGTTTCTGCAAGTTCTACAGTCCCTGCTGGAAATTCATTTTCTATAAATGAATTTAATTCCTTGGAATTATCTTTATCTTCTATACTTTTCCAGTACATTTTACTTCTATCTTTTATCTGTGACATGCAGTGCAATCCTCTGGAGGTTTTATGTTTCGTTCTTTTATAAATCTTTTAGCAAGCTTATCATGGTCATCTGGCATTAGCCATTCCATATTAGTAACCTGATCTAATGGCCTAAGATGTTTTTCTGGTTTTCTATGACAATCTAAACACCAAGACATACTTAAAGGCTCTGTCTGCATAACTACTTCCATTTGATCTACTCTACCATGACAACTAGCACACCCCACACCAGCTGTAACGTGCACGCTATGATCAAAGTACGCATAATCTGGAAGCATATGCACTCTTACCCACTCTATAGGTTTATCAGTTTCCCAACTATCACGCACTACAGCCAATTCATCACTTTCTACATCTACAACGCTATGACAATTCATACATGTTTGAGTTGGTGGGATAATAGCCTCTTGGGATTTTTCAACAGATGTATGACAATATCTACAATCCATTCCTAGTTCACCCGCATGAAGTTTATGAGAAAAATTAACTGGTTGCTCCGGACGATAGCCTACATCTGTAAACTCTGGAGAGCCAAACCACCAAAAAAAGAACACTGCTGAGCCAAGAGCACCAGCACCCAAAACAGCTAAGATAAAGGGAGCGTAGTTAGCAGACTTTGGAAATATTTGTGCCGTATCTAAATCCTCGTTTTAATAAATTCAACTACTACAGAGCTTCTTTCTATTTAAAATAGACTATTGAATTTAAAAGTTATAAAGTATCTACTCCAAGATTTAAATAGATATTTTTTTGAAAAAACTTAATGATTCTGGATTAGCAATAGATTCTTTATTGAGGACTTCCTCTTTGTTTAAGATTTTCTTTATTGCCACCTCAATTTTTTTACCATTCAATGTGTATGGAATATCTTCAACTTGAATAATCTTATATGGTATGTGGCGAGGGCTCCCATTTATTTTAAGATTTTCTCTAATACTATCTTTTAATTCTTTACTCAAATCTCTATTTACTTTTACAAATAAGAGAATTCTCTCATCTCCATCAATTACTTTTCCTATCGCAACAGAATCCAAAACATCTTCATTCTTTTCTACTATTTTATAAATCTCGGATGTACCTATTCTAACTCCACCTGGATTAAGAGTAGAGTCAGATCTACCATGTATAACAACCCCCCCTTTTTTATTTATAGATATATAATCTCCATGATTCCATACACCTTTATACCTAGAAAAGTATGTTTTTTGATACAATTCTCCATTAGAATCACCCCAAAAATATATTGGCATCGATGGAAAAGGTTTTCTACAAACAAGCTCACCTTTTTCTTCAATTACGGATTCTCCTAATTCATTATAACTACTCACATCCATACCTAAGCCTATACATTGAAGTTCATTTTTGTAAACTGGAAGCATTGGACTCCCAAGGGCAAAACAAGATATAATATCTGTGCCACCAGATATCGATGATAACTGAACATTGGTTTTCCATTTATTGTATATGAAATCAAAATTATTATCTAATAATGGTGATCCAGTCGATAGAATGGTTTTTAGTTTTTTAAACCTTCCAACTTTAGATGGAATAACATTAGATTTCTCAATCGAGTCAATAAACTTAGCACTAGTACCAAAAATACTAATATTTTCTCTATTTGCGATCTTAAGTAAATGAGTCTTATTTGGATGGAATGGATTACCATCAAATAGAACTATAGTACTACCTATAGAAAGACCTGAAATTAACCAGTTCCACATCATCCATCCACATGTAGTATAGTAAAATATTTTGTCTTCTTTTTTTAAGTCAACATGCAAGATATGTTCTTTTAAATGCTGTAATAAAGTACCGCCAGATGAATGAACAATACTTTTTGGTTTCCCAGTAGTTCCAGAAGAATACATTATATATAGTGGGTGATTAAAAGGAAGCCTAGTAAAGTGAATCTTCTTTTCTTTATACTCATCAATCAATTGCCCCCAAGGAACAACTTTATCTATTTTCCCTATAAGACTAGACTCTTTTACATAGTCCACACTTACGATGCTAGTCAAGCTACTAAGTTTATCTGATATGAGCTTGATTTTGCTATCAATTGAAAAATATTTTCCCTTAAATATGTAACCATCTGATACTAATAAGACTTTAGGATTTACCTGCTCAAATCTATCAAGGATTGCATTTACTCCGAAATCTGGAGAGCATGAAGTCCATATGGCGCCAATGCTACTTGAAGCTAACATCATAATAATAGCTTCAGGGATATTGGGGATAACAGCTGCAACCCTATCTCCACTCTTAACTCCTATCGAACGAAGAAAGGAGCTTAAACTTGCTACTCTTTGATGCAAATTTTTATAAGTGAGCACTATCTTTTGGTTAGACTCATTGTAAAATTCAATTGCAATACAATCAGTATTGTGCCTTAAAAGATTTTCGGCATAGTTTAATTTTACTCCTTTAAACCATTCATTACCAGGCATCTTTGATGCATCATCAATTACAGATACAATTTCCCCTTCATATATTATTTTTGAGAATGAGAATGTTTTGCTCCAAAATTTTTCAATATTATCAATACTCCAATTATGGAGGTCTGCATATGAATTAAGATTTAAATTATAATCAAGATTAACTTCATTAATAAAACGCTTAAGGTTACTAGCCTGTATTAATTCAGAAGAGGGTTCCCAGAGAAGTTGATTGGTCATTTCTTTTCAATTATTCTAATTGCTGCCTGCCAAGCCTTATCAATATCATTTAATTTCAATGAATCTTGTATCATTTTATATAGTTCAGATTTTGAGGCAACATCGAACTCAGGCCAAGCATTATTTTTAGAAGGAAGATGTTTTACCCCAGCTAGCTTCGCTAACTCTCCTCCATTTAGATATTCACTTTCTCTTATTTCTTTAGGTAAACAGTCAAAACCTATTCCATTATGCTTAGGTTTAAATACTTCAAATAAGGAGTTCTTAGGTCTACTGTAATAATTATAACCAAGACGAGCAACAGGATCAAGTTTAGTAGGGGAAATCTGTCCATTGCTATCTAGAGCATCCTCACATACATGGAAGCAGACAACTTCACCTAAAATTAGATTTCCACTACCAGGTTTCCCACCCAATTCAATTATATTATAAACTTCACATTCCATTATAAATGGAGATTCTAATACTCCAGGAACAGATACTAGACTAGATTCTTTTTTTGAAAATCCAGATTTTACAAATTCATCAATTTCTCTTTCATAGTTACATGACGCAAGACTCATTTGCTCAACCATATTATGGTTAACTATTGAAACAGTAAATTGTTTAGTATCTTGAATGTTTAATAAAGTATCTTTTTGCTCTCCTGTTTTTCCGCTATTGGCAGGAGAAAAACCTATAATAGGTGGATTAGATCCAAATGCATTAAAATAAGAAAAAGGCGCGAGATTATGATTCCCGCTACTATCCTTAGATGCAACGAATGCAATCGGTCGAGGTGATACCCCTGAAATGATGAGATTGTAAACATCTTTTAATTTTATATCTTTTGAATTAATAGTTTTATGCATATTTATTTAAAGTATTACTTTA
>CAZKFO010000045.1:6730-12711 GCA_964552145.1 uncultured bacterium
GGTAGTCCAGCTCATGTAATAACCTTCATCTTCAATTGATTTCAATGAGCATGCTCGCTTAAGTGGTTTAAATGTATCTATCATAACAGCTAATTCTTCAGTCTCTTTTTTTCCTATAGACTCCTCATATTTCCCGGGATGAGGTCCATGGGTAATACCAGCAGGATGCAATGTGATTGATTCTTCTTTAATACCTTTTCTACTCATAAAATCTCCCATTGAGTAAAAAATAACTTCATCTGAATCAACATTTGAATGTGGATAAGGAGCAGGAATTGCATCTGCATGATAATCAAAGAGTCTAGATACAAAAGAACAAATCACAAAACCTTTCCCTTGAAAAGTCTGATGCACCGGTGGTGGTTGATGAATACTACCTGTAATAGGCTCAAAATCATTAATATTTATTTTCCAAGGATAGTAGAAGCCATCCCATCCAATAATATCAAATGGATGATTTCTTAATACATACTCTTGCAAACCACCTTCCAAACGTATCTTTAATGTAATATCTTTTTCCACTCTTGGTTCTTTTAATTCAGGCACTACTATATCTCTTTCGCAAAATGGTGAATGCTCCATTAATTGACCAAATCTATTTCTATATTTGCTTGGAGTTTCAATGGGACCTTTTGATTCAATTAATAAAGTTCTCAATTCATTCTTTGGGGTTATCTTCCAAATAACCCCCCTAGGAATAATGAGATAATCTCCATTAAACAATGTGATATCACCAAAATTTGATTGAAATACTGCTTCTCCTGATTGTACGTAAATCATTTCATCAAAATGAGAATTTCGATACATAAAATTCATATCTTCATTGCAGTGTGATTTATATATAAAGATATCATCATTGAAAAACAATAATTTCCTAGAATTAAGAATATCACCATTTAGATCTAAATTAGATGTAAGGTAGTGCCTATTCTTATGTTCCTCCTTGGCAGGTAATATTTGAGTTTTATAAAATTTACCTATAGAGCTTATTTCTGTAGGCATCTGATCGTGATATAAGTTAGAGTATATACTTGAAAAACCCTCTCTACTCACATGTTCTTCTATAAATAGTGAATTATCTTTTTTTCTATATTGAGAATGTCTTTTTTTAGGAATTTCTCCACGACTAACATAAAACATTAAAGGTTCCCCCTGAGTTCTTGTTCTCTTTCAATAGACTCAAATAGAGCCATAAAGTTTCCTTTACCAAAACCTTGACAGCCTTTTCTCTGAATTATTTCAATAAATAGGGTAGGTCTATCCTGTAGAGGCTTAGTAAAAAGTTGTAATAAGTATCCATCAGAATCTTTATCTACTAATATTTTTAATTCTCTAAGCTTACTCAGATCTTCATCTATAATACCAATTCTATTAGATAATTCATCATAATAATTATCTGGTACATCTAAGAATTCAACACCATTCTGTCTTAAGGCTTCAATAGTATTAATAATATTTGATGTTAAGATTGCGATATGTTGTACTCCTGCAGCATTATTATAATCTATATACTCTTGAATTTGAGATTTTTTCAATCCCTTCGCTGGTTCATTTATAGGCAGCTTAATTTTTCCATTTTGATTTTTCATCACTTTGCTTCTAAGTGCAGAGTATTGCGTTGCGATATCATCTTCGGTGAATTCAATAAAAGCATCAAATCCAAAACAGCTCTTATAATAATCTACCCAGTGATTCATTTGCTTGTCTTCTACATTTGCTACGATATGATCTACTAATAATAAATCAACTCTATTCAAAGCAACTGGAGGTGGTGAGTATGGAACAAAACCAGGTTTCCAAACTCCATTGTACTCAGAATCATCAATTAAACTATGTCTCACTTCTCCATAAGCTTTAACAGCTGCTCTTTTATATAAACCTTCAGAACTTTTCAACTCATGATATTCATTAGCTGAAACTGCTCCATTTTCAATAGCATAATCATAATCAGATTTTACTGAATTTGAATTGAATGCAATTTCTGAAACACCATCTCCATGCAACCTAACCCACTTAGAGATGCGATGTTTATTGGAAAGTGCACTAGTAAACACAAAGTATATCTTATTTTGCTTTAAAACATAAGAAACTAATGCATTATCACCTGTCTCTGGCCCTGAATATGCATATCCCTCAAATCCAAATAAAGACCGATAATAATAAGACGCCTGTTTTGCATTAGCTACAAAAAATTCTACATATTTAAAATTTGAAAGCATTAATGTACGTTCTCCTTAACAACTTCTATACAAGCTTTTTTAAATATTTGGTTTTCTTCTTTTGTCCCAATTGTTACTCTGGCGCAACGATCCAATCCAAAGGATGAAAGATTTCTAACAATAACACCTCTAGTAAGCAACGCATCACAAAAACTTATATTTTCCTGTTTATTTTCAAAAACAAGTGTAATAAAGTTAGTAGCACTCTTTATATAATTAATTTCATTTCCTTCAAAAAAATCATACAAAAGTTTCTTTTCATCTTTATTTAATATTATAGCACCCTGTATAAAAGCTTCATCCTTTAATGATGCTAGTGCAGCTTCTTGAGCAGGAATAGATGGCTCAAATGGGAGCTTTACCTTCAAAAGGTTACTAATCAAATCACTATGTGCAAAGCCATATCCTACTCTAAATCCAGCTAGACCAAAAACTTTTGAAAAAGTCCTAAGGGTAATAATATTATCATACCTATATATCATTGAATCTGGATAGTTATCTATATGTTGAGCATACTCATAGTATGCTTCATCTAAAATTATTAATACTCTTTTTGGCACCTTACTCATAAATAAATCAAAACTCTCTCTATTGAAATAGGTTCCTGTTGGATTATCTGGATTAGCCAAATAAACAATTTTAGTTGTTTTATCAATTCTCTCCAAAATTGCATTTAAATCATAATGATACTTATGCATTGGAGCCCACAAAGTCTTATGACCACTTGCATCAGCTAGTACTCTAAATCCAATAAAAGAATTAGAAGAGGAAACTATGGTATCTCCTTCTGACAGGAAAGTTCTCATTATATTTGACATTATACCTTCACTCCCAGCTCCTAAAATCACATTACTTATATTTAGATTATATAATTCTGCAAGCTTCGTTCTTAGTTCAAATCCAGATGAATCAGGATACCTATTGCATTCTATTAATGATTTTTCTGCTGCTTGGATAGCTTTAGGCGAAGCACCTAATGGATTTTCATTCGAAGCAAGTTTTACTGGAGTAATACCTCTAAATTCTCGTTCAAACTCTTTCTTTGATTTTCCCGCGATATATGGTTTCAAAGCTTTAATATGTTTTGGAACTAAACCCAATATTTATCCTCTTTGTTTAAAAGCAATTATCATATAATTTACGATGATATAACTGTTGATAATATAAGCTAATTTATAATTAATTTTATTTGAATAAGAAAAAAAATACACCTTTAATGCAACTATTCTCACATCTAGAGGGAATTGTAGTTGCTCCTACAATAATAATTCTTTCTAAACGTGGGATAATAGATATTATCATTAATAAACGTAGTGTATCTTTAAATGATTTATCTAGCAAAGAAAATGTACAAATGGGATATCTAAATGTTGCTTTAGGGACTTTAGCATCTCTCGGTATACTTAAGAAAAAAATAACTCCAAAAGATATTCTTTTTGATTTGACTCATTATGGAGAAGAATTTCTTAAATCTATAGAATCTTATGAATTTTATAATAAAATCAACGTATGTCTTAATAATTTCATAACTAATGATATTGAAGCAAAAGACGTACAAACTTTCTTGGAATTAATTGATAATAATATTGAGCAACAATTATCTACTCTTAAAAAATTACATTCTACAAATAGTTTACTACAAACAAGAATTGCACATCACATAGAAGGTTTCATGCTTTACCCTTTAATTTTATGGATCTCTCATAATCAAGAATGTGATAATCTTATAGATGAATCAAAAATAATAATAAAAAAAATCATCTCTCAAAACTCAACAATCAATAATCAAGAAATCTATGATTACCTGATGTCTAAATCAAAATCCTATGGTGTTACAGCCTCTTATCAGCCAATATTTTCTAATTTAGACAAAATAATTTTTAGTAATAAAAATCTAATCTATGATAGAAAAATAGATGATAAAGAGATACATGTTAACAGAAGACTAAATGTTTGGGGGAGCGGTGGCGCTCATAAAACATATTTCAAGAAAATAGATAAAATAGTAATAGATATCTTTAATGGGCCAATCGAATCCCAACCTTTAGGAATAGCAGATATGGGTTGTGGTGATGGCATGTTTCTTAAGCATCTATATCATATAATTGTAAATAATACAATTAGAGGGGAACACTTAAATGAACATCCTCTAGCACTCTTTGGAGCTGATTTAAATCAAGAGGCATTAGATGTCGCAAATAGAAACCTTACTTCATCTAATATTGATTGTGATTTTTTAATTGCAGATATAAGTAACCCAAAGAAATACAAAGAAGATTTAGAATCAAAATTTAATATTGACATTAAAGAGCTTTTTCATGTTAGATCGTTTCTAGATCATAATAGGATTTACAAGAACTGTACCATGAAAAATAAGATTAGATTCAAGACAATGTGTTCATACTCATATAAAGGTAGGTATATATCTTCTGAAGAGATTATCTCAAATTTAATAGATCATTTTAGTCAGTGGAAAAAATATATAAATAAACATGGCTTATTACTACTTGAATTACATGGAATAGCTCCTGACTTGTCTGCATCAAATAAATGTCTTACTCCTACAATTGCATATGAGGCAACTCATGGATATTCAGATCAATTTATAGTTGAATATGAAATATTTTTACAATGCGCTCAATTTGCTGAATTAAATAGAATCAAGAAACATTCAAAAATATTCCCAAATGAAAGGTTTACAACTATAAGCCTAAATATTTTTAAATAATCTAAATTATTTAAAGAATTAGTTCAGTGAATTCAATGCAGATTTGACTGTATTAAATAGAAGCATTGTTATCGTCATAGGCCCAACTCCACCGGGTACAGGAGTTAAATATGAAACTTTATCCATTAAAGATTCTGAATCTACATCTCCAACCAACCTATATCCTTTCTTGGCCCCTAAATCATCGATACGATTAATCCCGACATCAATCACACAACAACCTTCTTTAACCATATCTGAAGTTAAAATTTCAGGAACTCCTACAGCCGCAACAACAATGTCAGCCTGTCTTGTATGCTTTGCAATATCATCAGTACCTGTATGGCACATAGTAACTGTTGAATTACCAATTTTAAACTTCTGTGAAAGGAGTGCAAACATGGGCTTACCTACAATATTACTTCTACCAATAATAACAACATGTTTTCCATTTGTATCTATTTTGTAGAATTCTAAAATCTTAATTACCCCATTAGGAGTACAGGCAATAAAGTTAGGATTTCCTTCTAAAAGGTAACCTAAATTCAAAGGATGAAATCCATCAACATCTTTATTTGGACTAACAGATTGTAGTACTCTTCTTGAATTAATATGTTTAGGTAGAGGTAGTTGAACTAATATCCCATGAAATTTATCATCGTTGTTCAACTCATCAATTAAAGCTAAAATTTCTTCCTCCTGAGTATTAGCATTAAGCGTAAAAGTTTCACTAAAACAATTATTATTTTTAAAAACTCTAGATTTATTACGTACATATACTTCTGAAGCTGGATCATCCCCAACTAATATTGCTGCTAACCCTGGGGTAATATCTTGCGCTCTTAGTTTAGAGATATCAGATGACAACTCTTTTTTAATATGAGCAGATACTTCCTTCCCAAGAAGAAGCTTGGCAGACATTACTATTTTTTCTCCTCTGATTCAATTTCTTTGATCCTTTCATCAATATACTCAATAAAAGAATGTCCTTTTGTTTCAATAGTAGAAATTATATTCTCATTTTTACTCATTGACTGAAAAAGTTCATCTGCAAT
>CAZKFO010000046.1:0-12005 GCA_964552145.1 uncultured bacterium
ACCTTAGTTTGAGAGATACTAGCTTCTTAAAGAAATTAGCCATCCCTGAAGAAATGAATCATTTTAAAGTGTTAGGGCAAGATCAGCTTGGCCTATGGATAGAACATCCTCAATTAACTTTCTCTTACACTACAAATCAAAATGGAGAACCACTTCCAAAGGAAGAACAGAAAACAGAGAGGGTTGATGCTGTTTTTCTTGTAGCATGGGGAAATCTTGATACGGTCATGCACTACCCAAATAGAGAAGGGTATGATTTTCCAAGTGAATTTGATGCAGAAATTGGTTTTAAAAGCAATGGAAAAAATAAGTAATGCAGTATGGCACTGTAAAATTATGGAAGCAGATGGAAGGTTGGGGATTTATAGAAGATGAAGATGGTGAGGATTACTTTTTTAATATATCTAGCGTAAGAAAAGGACAGAGAGTCAGAGAAAACTCTAACGTTAAATTTGATACAGAAGAAACTCAGAAGGGCGTTCAGGCCATCAATGTATCTCTAACCTAAACTTCTATAGAATTGAAGGAAGTTTCAACCCCTAAATTTTGGCAGGATAGGTATCTCGATAATAATACTAAGTGGGATATTGGTGTATCTACGCCTATACTAGTAAATCATTTAAAGAATAATAGTATTATAGGAAAAGTTTGTGTGCTTGGTTGTGGAAATGGACATGATGCAATTGAATTTTCTAAGTTTGGTAATGATGTATATGCTATTGACTTTGCTAAACATCCACTTGAAAATTTAAAGGAAAGTGCCTTATCTCTTAATATTTCTGTGAATTGTGTCAATAGGGACATATTTGAGCTAAAAGCAGAATATTTGAACTACTTTGATATGGTATATGAGTATACGTGTTTCTGCGCTATTGATCCAAATAGGAGAGAAGAGTACTTTGACGTTGTTCATTCTATCCTTAAAAAAGGTGGTCTATTATTTGCTATATTTATTCCCCTAGATAAAGAACTCACTGATGATGGACCTCCCTTTGGTATCAATATTGATTCAATATTAAGTATTATAGATGGTAAATTTGAAGTCATTGAGAATACATTCTCAAGTTTATCTATTAAGCCTCGATTAAATAGAGAGAAACTTATAATTCTAAGGAAAAAATGAAGATTAATTTAAATAATATATCACTATTCGGCTATCATGGCGTATATGATGAAGAGATAGAAAATGGACAGAATTTCATATTAAATGTATCAGTTAAGTTAAAAAAAAGAAAGGCTCCTACAGATTCTATCCAGGATTCTATTGATTACGTTGAAATTATTGAGATAATTAAGCTGGTATTTAATAGAAAGAGGTATAATTTAATTGAATCCTTAGCATCAGATATTGTAGATGAAATACTCTCGAGCTTTAAAATAAAATCTGTTTCTGTATCTATCAAGAAGATAAAACCTCTGATAAATATAGATATTGATTCTGTTGAGGTGACTTTAAAAAGAAATAACAGTGATTGATTGTTTCCTTGCTTTAGGTTCCAATAGGGGAGACAGATTGCGTAATATAGCCATCGCGAAATCTAAGCTTAGCAATATAGAAGGGATTGAAGTATTGAAAGAATCATATATATATGAATCTGACCCTATGTATAATGATGAGTTAGATAAATTTTACAATAGCGTTTTAAAAATAAGAACAAGATTGAATCCAAAACAGTTATTATCCAATGTGAAATATATTGAATCTAATATGGGTAGGAATCTAAAGGATGCTATATATTCTTCTCGGATAATTGATATAGATATACTAACATATGGGGAGGAAATTATTAACTCATCTGACTTAGTAATACCACATCCACATATTAAAGAAAGGAAATTTGTTTTGAAACCTTGGACAGATATAGATTCTCAATATATCATAGTTAATAGCAATCAAAAAATTTCTGATTTGTTGGATAATATCTCTAATGATTCAATTCTTAAACAGATTACTAAATGAAAATATCATCTTATCATATATGCATAGAAGGCAGTATAGGTGTCGGCAAAACAAGCCTTGCTAAGCTAATAGCAGAAGAGATGGAAGCTAAAACTGTACTTGAAAAATTTGAAGACAATCCATTTTTGAGTGACTTCTATTCAGATAAAAAACGATATGCAATGCAAACTCAGCTATTTTTCCTTTTATCTAGATACAAACTACAACAAGATTTACAGCAAATGGATATGTTTACAAAAGCAATCGTTTCAGATTATATGTTTGATAAAGATCGATTGTTTGCGGCTCTTAATTTAGCTGACATGGAACTTGATCTTTACAATCGAATAGCGAATGAATTACAAAAAAATATTATATATCCTGATCTAATTATTTTTCTACAGTCTGAAACTGATAGATTAATGCATAATATAAAAATTAGAGGTAGAGATTTTGAATCTAATATGGATTGGAAATATATTGATGAACTTAATCAAATATATAATGAGTATTTTTTCAGATATGATAAAGGACCATTAGTTATCATTAATGCTAATGATATAGATTTTGTAAATAATGAAAGTGATTTTAAATCAATACTTGACTTTATTAAACAGCCTTCTGAAGGGACTAGATACTATAATCCAATTAAAACGTTTAAGTAATGAAATACTTGTTACTACTCATATTATCTATGATTTTTTATCGAATGATTCGCTCCTTGTTCTTAATAACTCCTAAAAAAATAAAAAGAACTAAAAATGGGAAACAAATTCAGTTTCAAGACGCAGAATATAAGGAAATAGATTGAAAGCTATCTCTATTGATTCGCACGGCCCTCCTGAAGTAATTAAAATTAAAGATATCCCAGAGCCCTCATGCACTAAGAGTAAAGTAAAAGTTAAAATTATCGCTTCATCTATAAATCATCTTGATATATGGGTTAGGCAAGGTATTAAAGGCCTACATATTGATTTCCCTCATATTTTAGGCTCTGATGCTTCTGGGATTATATGTGAAGTAGGCTCTAACGTTACTGATTTTAAGATTGGAGACAATGTTGTTATACAGCCAGGAGTATATGATGCTAATTGTAAAATTTCACAAAAAGGTAATGAAAACCTATCTCCTAGCTATGGAATTCTAGGTGAAACACAGAGTGGAGTTCAAGCGGAGTATGTTGTGCTGAAACCAACCAATATCCATATCATGCCTAAGCATCTAACGTATATTCAGGCTGCAGCTATGCCTTTAACTTTTATGACATCATATCAAATGCTTATAAAAAGAGCGAATATATCATCAAATGATGTTGTATTCATATATGGAGCAACCTCTGGTGTAGGGTATGCAGCTATACAGATAGCAAAAGATATGGGATGTGAGGTAATATCAACTGTAGGATCAGCAGATAAGATAAAGTATGCAAAAGCTGCAGGAGCAGATTGCACCCTATTACATGATAAAAATCTATATCAAAATGCTAAAGGATACCTAAAAGGAAGAAAAGTAGATGTTGTATTTGAGCATATAGGTTATAAAACATGGAATACTAGTATGAAATTACTTGCAACTGGTGGGCGGTTGGTAACATGCGGTGCAACTACAGGTATAGATGTTTCTCTCAATTTAGCTCATCTATTTTTTAAACAGTTATCAATTTTAGGATCTACCATGTCAGATATCAATAGCTTCAACGAGGTGATGTTAAAAATTTCTCAAAATAGTTATTCTCCATTGATTGATAAGTCTTTTTCATATTTAGATATTATAGAGGCTCATAAACGCATAGAAGACCGAAAGAATATAGGTAAAGTTGTCATTCAATTTGAGGATAGATTATGCTGTATGTGATTATTACTTTATTAGTTATTTGGGAACTATATTGGAAAATTCAATCTCTTTGGTGTGCTGCACAAAAGAAAGAAAAAGTCTGGTTTGTTGCATTGATGATTTTTAATACCGTAGGGTTGCTTCCAATTTATTACCTTTATAGAAAAGGTTATTTTGAAGATAGAATAAGGAGTTAAAGAGCTGTCACTTGAACTAACTATATTTATTATATTTTTTGTTATTTTTTCAGCTCTATTACCTGCAATATTTCATTTTAAATATCCAGAGTTAAGGTGGTGCTGGAATGATATTGACTTTAAGTCCATCAAATTTCCTCAAAATTTCATTTGGGGTACAGCTACTGCCGCCCATCAGGTCGAGGGAAATTGTATAAATAATTGGTCTCAATTTGAGAAAGAATTTAAGGTTGATGGGACACCAAATATTAAAGATGAGCAAATCTCAGGAATTGCTTGTGATCATTGGAATAAATATCCTGAGGATATTGATCTAATTAGAGATATACGTGTTGGTTATTATAGATTCTCTATTGAGTGGAGTAAAATTGAATCTCAAATGGGTATCTATAACCAAGAGGCTTTAGATCATTATTCAAATGTAATAGATAAACTTATATCACAAGGTATAACTCCAGTTATTACCTTACACCACTTTACACATCCAGTATGGTTTGATAAGTTAGGAGCCTTTGAAAGAGAAGAAAATATCAAGTATTTAGTTTTATTCAGTAAGAAGGTTTTCTCTGAATATTCAAATAAAGTAAAATATTGGTGTACTATTAATGAACCTGCTGTTGTTGCAACTCAAGGTTATTTTACAGGAATGTTTCCTCCTGGAAAGAAGAATATAAAATTAACTTGTATTGTGCTTAAAAATTTACTGGAAGCGCATGTGCAAATTTATAATCAGATAAAAAAAATGAAAAATGGATCGGAGAGTCATATTGGTATTGTGAAAAATATTAATCATTTCGACCCCTGGAGGCGTTACCATATCTTAGATTGGATGCTTGCATTGTTCTCTAATTATGTTTTTAATAAATGTTCGATTAACTTCTTTAAAAAAGGAGAGTTTAAAGTTCAAATTCCAGGTATTGTATGGGTCTCTCATAGAAATAAAAGTGCTTGCAATGCAAATGATTATTTTGGATTGAATTACTATTCACATAATCATGTTAAATTCAATCTTTTTAATAAAGAGTTTTTCGAGCTTAAATTTCATTCAGATGATACGATGACAGATATGCCATATACAATATATGGGGAAGGAATCTATAGAGCGATTAAGCAAGTATCAGTACTTTCATTGCCTATAATTATAACAGAGAATGGTGTTGCTGATAAAAGTGATAAAATTAGGTCAGAGTATATTAATAAATATCTCTATGCCACTATGAAGTCAATCCAGGATGGATATAATGTTATAGGTTATTTCTACTGGTCTTTAATGGATAATTTTGAATGGGCATTTGGGTATGATATGAAATTTGGATTATATGCAGTTGACTTCAAAAATCAGAGAAGAGAGTTGAGACAAGGCTCTAAAACTTTTGTAGATATTATAAATAAGAAATGAATTTAAAATCTGATTTTCTTGCGATAATATTAGCTGCAGGTAAGGGATCTAGACTTAATTCCTCCTTACCTAAGCCACTGTATAAGATTAATGGAGTTGCCATAATTGACTACCTAATAGATTCAATCTCTCAAATTAAAGGTATTGACATACTTACTGTCGTAGGATATAAAAGAGAAGAAATGATAAGGCATATATCTAATCAATCTATGCATGTTGTGCAAAAAAATCCTAGGGGAACGGGACACGCATTAATGAAATGCTTAGATTATATTCGCAGATATGATAATGTGTTTGTATTCGTTGGAGATGCTCCATTAATTAATTCTACATTAATTAGAAGGCTCCAAAGTACCCATTTAAAGACTAATTCAGATTGTTCCTTTCTATACTCTGATTTCCCCTTTAAGTTGCCATATGCAAGGCTAATTTTCAATGAGGATAAGTCATTGAGTTATCTAGTTGAATCAAATAATGCTAATAAACAAGAATTAGAGATAAAAAGCATGTTTACATCACATTATCTTTTTAATTCTAGCATTTTACTCAATAAAATAAATGAGTTATTAATAGATAAAAAAAGTAAGGAATATAATCTGACAGATTTAATTAATATCTATATAGAAGAGGAGCTAAAAATATCACCAGTATTCACCTTAGACTTTTGGAGACTAATGGGAATAAATACATTAAATGATGCAAAATTCTTAGAAAATTATCAAAAAGATGGTAAGTAATAAATTAGCTCAAGAAACTTTAAAATATTTCGCTGATTTTTATTCAGGGAGGCCAAGTTTCATATCAATTGCACCTGGACGTGTTAATATTATTGGTGAACATACTGATTACAATGATGGTTTAGCAATGCCCTCTGCAATTGATAGGCATGTCTGCGTAGCCATAAGTAAAAATAAAAATCAATTAATAAATGCATACTCTACTGCTTTAGGGAAGACATTTTCATATAATCTTGGAAGCAATATAGCAGATAAGCTATGGCATAAATATGTGCTAGGTGTTGTCAATGAACTAGATATCAAATATAATATAAATTCAGGGCTTGATATTTTGATACACTCTAACCTTGATATAGGTGGGGGAGTATCCTCTTCAGCTGCTCTTGAATTAGCGCTCATCAATGCAATACTACATTTATTTGAGATAGAGGCCTCCTCATCTGAAAAAATTGATTTATGTCAGAGAGTGGAGCATAATCATATTCATATTAAATCTGGGACCTTAGATCAAAGTGCATCACTACTATCAAGGGAAGGTTATTTATTGGTTCTAGACTTTCAAGATAATGAGTATCGGTATATTAAGAACAACTCTGAAAATATTACTTGGGTGCTAGTTGATAGTATGATAAAGAGAAAATTAGCAAACTCAAAATATCATGAACGCGTATTAGAATGTCGTCATGCAATTAGATCATTAAAAAGCACATATAAAGATATTCATGATTTTAATAATGTTGATAATAGTCAGTTAGATTCTCTAATGAATATAGATGAAACTGGATATAAAAGAGCTAAACATATTATAAGTGAAAACATTAGAGTGCATAAAATGGAAGAGGCCATTATAAATCAAAATATAATAGAAATGGGAAATATTTTAATTGAATCTCACATAAGTCTAAGAGATTTCTATCAAGTTAGTTGCGATGAAATTGATTATCTTATAGATATCTCATCAGATTTCAAGGATTGGTATGGCGGAAGAATCATGGGTGGTGGTTTTGGGGGAAATACTATTAACTTAATAAAAGAGAATATGGAGAATGACTACTCTAATTTCATTAAAAAGAAGTACTTAGAGAAATTTCAAATAATGCCTAAGATACGTACCGTTAATTTCTCCAGTGGAGCTAAAATTATAGATAATATTAAAGCATTTTAAAGTTTTTTTAATAAATTTAAGATGTGATGTGCAATCAACTTTAACTAGAGATTTATTATATATGAGTGAGACTATTTTTGATAAGATAATTTCAGGTGAGATCCAAAGTGATATCGTATACGAAGATTCTGAAGTTCTTGCATTTAGAGATATCTCACCTCAAGCTCCAACACATATTCTAATTATCCCTAAAAATAATATTCCGACTATAAATGATTTAGAGGAAAAAGATAGTAATCTCATTGGGAAATTAGTTTTAACTGCTAAAAAAATCGCAGAACAAGAAAAAATTTCTGAGTCTGGCTATAGATTAGTTTTTAATTGCAATGAGCACGCAGGACAAACAGTATTTCACGTTCACCTACATCTCATTGGTGGCAGAAAACTTGATTGGCCTCCAGGGTAGAAGAGTCTTTATATGTTTTTATCAAAGCTTAGAATGCAAGGATTTAAATCTTTTTCAGAAAAAACAGTATTAGACTTCTCTAAAGGAATTACGTCTATTGTAGGTCCAAATGGATGTGGTAAAACTAATATTGTAGATGCTATTAGATGGGTGCTGGGAGAGCAAAAATCATCAGTCTTAAGATCTAATAAAATGGAAGATGTTATTTTTAATGGAACACAAAGAATAAAACCTCTTGGATTTTGTGAAGTTGAAATTACAATTGAGAATAATAGAGGGCTACTTCCATTAGAGTATAATACCGTAGAAATATGTAGAAGGTATTATCGGAGTGGAGAAAGCGAATACTATATAAATAAAACCCTATGCAGACTTAAAGATGTGCACGAAATGTTTATTGATACTGGTATGAGTAGTGGTGCATACTCTGTAATAGAACTTAAAATGATAGAGTCAATTTTATCTCAAAATCCAACTGATAGAAGAGTAATGTTTGATGAGGCCTCAGGAATTAATAATTATAATAAGCAAAGGAATGCATCTTCTAGACGCTTAGTCAACACTAAGTCTGATATGGAGCGTATCAGTGATATCATGAGTGAAGTTGAAACTAATGTTAAAAACTTAAAACTTCAGATGAAGAGATATGATAGGCATGCTTTCTTATCATCTGACTTAATTAACGCTGAATACTTGTTCCACAAAAAAAATCTTAATGCTATAATAGAGGAAATAATTCCGCTAAAGGAAAAGTTGTCTTCTGGTACAAAAATAAAAAATACTTTCAATAAAGAATTAGGCAAAAAAGAAAAGCTCTTAGAAGAAATTCAAAAGAAATTTGAAGAAACAAAAATAAAGATGGAGCGCAATCAGTCTGATATAAAAGTTCATGAAGAATCAATTGTTACAGCGAATCAAGAGATAATTGTATCTACAGAACAAACTGGACACTCAAAGAATAGAATCGATCATTTTAAAAATGAAATTAATGATAAAAAACGTCTTTTTTCTACCGTAAATAAAGAAATTGGAAGCATGAAGAAAGATCATGCTCAGATTGAACCGAAAATGCAAAAAAAAGATAATGAGTATAGAAGATTAGAGGATAAACTATTAAAGTTAAATGAACAAATGGACTCCTTTGAGAAAGATGATGGAGATAAGAAAAATAGGTTAAATGAGAATATTAATAAAATAGTTTCCATGAAAAATTCTCTAGAAATAAATAAAAAATTAATATTGGAAAAAAAATCCTCCATATCAAGAATCAAAGAAAACATTAATAATAATATGATAAAAGATTCTGAGAATTCGGGAAAACTTAAGGAAATATTATTGGGGCTGGATAAAGCTAATACTAAAAAAGGTAAGATGCTAAAAGATGTTAACAAGTTAAATGCTAGCTTAAAGAGAATAACGGAGAAGACTTCTGCACTGCTAAATAAAAAGTATGAGAATGAGTTAAACTTAAAGCAAAATGAATCAAAACTTGATTTTTACAATAAAATTATAATATCTAAACAGGGATCTTGTGATGGAAATGAGTATATAGTTGAAAATATTAATAAGCACAAAAATATTGTTGGCAAGGTCTCTGACCTTATATCAGTCCCTAAGCATCTTATAACGGCAGTATCCATGTGTTTGGGGGAGTTTTCAGATTTCTTAGTAGTTGAGAATTTCTCTAATGCTAAAAAAATAATTTCTTCTATACCTAAGGGAATGTCCCTAAACCTGATTGTATTAGATGGAATTACAAATAAGAAGTTTGATAAAACGACTACTTCTCATATTCTCCATCACTTGAAGTGTGATAAAAAAGTAACGCCTTTATTTAACTATTTATTAAGTGAGTTTATTGTAGTGGATAACCTTAAAGATATTAAAAAGATTAGTGGTAGCTATGTGACTTTAGATGGTGATATCTTAAATTCAATGGGAGTATATCAATTAAAGCCTAATAAAAATGAGTCTACCATGTTTATAAAATCAGAGTTAAGTAAGATTAAAGATTCTATTGCAGCCTATAAGAAAAAAATAAAATCCTGTGATAATGATATCAAATTATTAAATAAATCTAGGAATAGATTAAATTCAGATTTACTATCTCTTAATAAGTCTTTAGAAGGTCGGACTAAGTATATTAATGAGCTTTTGGTGACTTTAGAACATAACAAGTTTATTTCAAAAGAAATTCAGGAGCAAAACAGATCCAGTAGAACAGCTATTGATAAAATAGAAAAAGAAATTATTTCGATGGAAATTCAAAATAAAGAATATAATCTAGAAATAAAATTAGCGAATAAAAAAACATCATCAATGAAAAAGAATATAGATTCCTTAAGGCAAAAGATTCATGATAAGAGAAATGTTGTAATTGAACTTAGACAGAATATGCAATCTAAGAATATTGAGTTAGTTGAATATAAAAATAAAGCTACTGGTCTTAGAAATAGGATTAATGACTATGAAACTAATTTGAAAAATATTAATGAGGACCTTCAGCGTTATAATCAAGAGATCATCAAATTAGAAGATTTAGTAAAAAAGTTAAAAGTTTCTGTTATTAATACAAAAAAGACAATCACAGAGCTGTATAAAATTCAGAAAAAACTAAATTTAGAAGACCAAAAGCTTCAAAATAAATATACAAATGAATATAAGTTGTTTCAAGAATATCAATCTGAAATAAAAGATAAAAGGTTACTTAAAGATGATAACATAGAAGGAGTAAACAAACTAGAACTGATTATTAGTCAGTTGAATGCTAAGAGTGAATATCATCAAGAATTTCTAAATGAAATAGACCTAGATGAACTAAAAGAAGATAGTCTCGAAAAGTTTAAAAAGCTTTCAATAGAGGAAGTGAATCTAAAAGTTGATTCTATAAAAAGATCAATAGATAGAATTGGTCCAGTTAATATGGAAGTTAATAGTCAGCATAAGGCTGAGATTGAGAGGTTTGATTTCTTAAATGGTCAATATAGTGATCTAGTAGATGCAAAGAAGTCACTTGAGGAGACGATTAGGAAATTGGATTCAGAGGCAAAGCGAATGTTTTTAGATACATTTAAAAAGATTAATGAGAATTTCAAGAAAACATATAATATGTTTTATAAGAATGGAAAAGCTGAATTAGATTTAAAAGGTGATGATGTACTTCAGTCTGAGATTGTAATAAAGGCAACTCCTCCCGGGAAATCTAGTCAGCATCTTCGCATGCTCTCTGGAGGTGAAAAAGCAATAACAGCTATTGCATTATTGTTTGCGATATATTTAGTTAAACCAAGTCCTTTCTGTATTTTAGATGAAGTGGATGCACCATTGGATGACATTAATATTGGGAAATTTAATGATGTTTTAAAGCAGTTCTCCAAGAAAACTCAATTTATAATTGTTACTCATAATAAGTTGACAATGGAGAGATCAAACTATCTTTACGGCGTCACTCAACATCAAAAAGGGGTATCAAAGGTTGTATCAGTTAATCTATTAGACCTTGATAAGGAAAATATACACTAACTATGAAATTTATTGAACAGATAGATATTAGAGATAAGAGAGTTTTAGTTAGAGTTGATTACAATGTACCAATTCAAGATGGTGAAGTTGTAAATGACTATAGAATTAGGAGAAGTCTAGATACAATAAATTATTGCTTAGAGAATAATGCATCAGTTGTCTTGATATCTCACCTTGGTAGACCTAAAGGTGTAAAAAGTGAATCTCTAAGTCTTGAGCCAATATCATGGTGTTTAGAGGATTTACTAAATCAGGAAGTGAATTTTATAGATGATTGCATCTCGGAAGAAGCTGTGGATGCAAGTTATAAATTGAAGTCTAAAGAGGTTTTATTATTAGAAAATTTAAGGTTTTACAATGAAGAACTGGAGAATACAGTTCTATTTTCTAAGACTCTATCAAAACTAGGGGATATATATATAAACGACGCCTTTGGTACAGCTCATAGATCCCACTCATCAAATGTTGGCATTACTACCTATCTAAACAATAAGGGTTATGGCTTCTTAATCAGAGATGAAATAGAATATCTAAAGAAAACTATTGATATGCCATCTAAACCTCTAACATTTATTATTGGAGGCTCTAAAATTAGTACTAAGATATCTCTGTTCGATAATATAGTAGATAAAGCAGATGTTATTTTAGTTGGTGGCGCGATGGCTTTTAACTTTCTAGAGGCTCTTGGGTACAATGTAGGGTCATCCCTAGTTGAGAAAGAGTATGTGCCTACTGCAAAAAAGATATTAGAAAAATGTAAGAAAATAGGCGTTAATCTTCAGCTTCCAATAGATGTTGTTTGTACAA
>CAZKFO010000047.1:0-1371 GCA_964552145.1 uncultured bacterium
AGAGGTTATGCATGTTCCAGATGTCAACCCAAATGTTGGTGATGATTCTGTGTTTAGAATTTTATCATATTCTTCAAGGCTCAAGCCATGCTCTTCAATGATTTTATTGTCTATTTGGGGTATATTTTCCATATTCCTCTCTCAAGTGATCAGTATTAATTTAGTTATTTTTATAGCTACTCAAAAAGATTTAATGTGCCAGATTCACTATTATTTTCATCTGATTCATCTTCAAGTTCAGTAATCTTAGTTTCTAATTTACTCTCAACTACTTCATGCCCACTCATTCTTTTGTGCGGACTAACTTTATTACCAATAGACTTCCAACCCTTAACATCAACAAAATTCTCTATTTCTATTTCTTTTGTCTTTTTTTGTCCAGATGCTGAGTGATAGTTGAATTTAAATTTAGCATTTAGAGAAGTTGTAACTAACAATAATCTAGAAGAGGCTGATTCTTCTAAAAAATAAAATTCTTTACCTATGGTCGATGTCTCAACGTTAAATCGTTTAATATAATTATTCTTTGAATTGGAATCGTAATACATGCAAGAAATAATTGATTCCCTATTAAATTTCTCTAGCACTAAAACTTCATTTGATTTGAAACGCTGATTTAAATCAATGCTTACAATTTGATATGAGCCATCACTTTTTATGCATAACAAGGTATCAGTAGAGTCAAACTTACCTAAATACTTTCCCCTTGATTCATAATTCAATTTACCTACAGATTCATCTATCCAAAGATCTTTTCCTCCAAGAGTAGATTCTCCTTTTGAAACTCGAGATATTTTCCTTACTAAATATTTTGTTAAAATATTTCCTTTAGAAGCTTTACTCTTAATATCAAGACTTGAAAAGTCATATTTTAGATTCTTAATTCTAGCTTTTGATCGAAGATCTAAATCCACAGCTATTACTTCCGCTTCACTATTAGGATTTGCTGTGATATAGAGAGCTGTAGATTCATCTTCATTTTTAGTAAGAGAGTAAACTCTATCCTTAATTGCTGCTGTAATAGAGAATCTTTTAACATATGACCAATTTGTATTAGAATCCTTATACACATAATTATATACCATATGATCATCATTCTTTTTCCAAACATCGACATGAAGAATATTATTACCTACATATTTTTTTGAGTCTACTGATGTGATTACATATGTGCCATTCTCAAGAAATACGATAATATTATCTAGCTCAGAACACTCAGCAATAAATTCATCTGATTTAAGACTAAATCCTACAAAGCCATCCTTTCTATTAACGTATAATTTTTTATTTGCGATAGCTACAGTCCTAGCTGAGATATTATCAAACTTCTGTATTATTGTTTTTCTATCTTTCCCCTCACTAAAAACATAT
>CAZKFO010000047.1:1381-11189 GCA_964552145.1 uncultured bacterium
TGGTAGTATGAGATTGCATAATCGACTAAATTATTAATATTAAATTTTACTTCTTCTATATTCTTCTCAATAGAAAGTATGTTTTGATGAGCTTTGTCTAGATCATACTTTGAAATCCTTTTTATTCTAAGATCAGTTAATCTAATAATATCATCCTCAGTAATTGGCTGTTTTAGTCCCTTAGAAAAAGGTTTTAATGATTTCTCGATTGTTGATAAAATTGACTCCCATGTTGTAAGGTGCTCAATTTTTCTATATATCCTATTAGAAATAAAAATAACCTCTAAAGATTGTTGGTGCCAGCTATTAAGAAGTTTACTTAGCTTATACTCTAACTCCATTTTAAATATTTTCATATAATGATCAACTGAATATTTAAGAAGTTTGTTTACATTAATAAATTCTGGTTTATTGTCAACTATAACGCAGCAATTAGGAGAAATACTAACTTCACAATTTGTAAATGCATATAAGGCATCTATAGTCATATCAGGTGATATCCCCTTTACAAGATGCACAACAATTTCTATCCTTTCAGAGGTATTATCTTCAATACTTTTAATTTTAATTTTATTCTTATCATTTGCTTTTAATATAGAATCAATTAGAGATGTAGTTGTAACACCATAAGGGACACTACTAATTAAAAGTGTATTTTTATCAGTGGCTTCAATCTCAGAACGGACTCTTACCTTTCCTCCACGAGCACCTTTATTATATAAATCTACATCTATATAACCACCAGTACTAAAGTCTGGAAATAATGAAAACGATCTCCCTTTAAGGTATAATACGATTGCTTTTAGAACTTCATTGAAATTGTGAGGTAAAATTTTTGTTGATAGACTAACCGCAATACCCTCTGTACCTTGATATAATAAAACTGGAAACTTGAATGGTAACACTTCAGGCTCTTTGTTTCTTCCATCATATGAATCAACCCAATTGGTAATATTACTGTTGAATGCAACTTCATTGGCAAATGGAGTCAGTCTTGTTTCAATATACCTTGAAGCTGCAGCTCTATCACCTGTTCTATAATCTCCCCAATTACCCTGAGTGTCTATAAGCAAATCTTTCTGTCCCAATGATACTAATGCATCATTAATTGCAGCGTCTCCATGCGGATGATATTGCATCGTTTGCCCAATGACATTTGCTACTTTATGAAATCTTCCATCATCCATTTTCTTTAATGCATGTAGGAGCCTTCTTTGGACAGGTTTCAATCCATCTTCAAATCTTGGAATAGCTCTTTCTAATATAACATATGAAGCATAATCAATATACCATTTTTCATACATCTCTGATATAGAGAGTGAATCTTTAAACCCTAATTTTCTATCTTTTTTATCCATCTATGATTAAGTTATTAATAATGAATTTTTGACGTTCTTGCGTATTTTTTCCCATATAATAACTAAGTAAATCTTCCGTAGAAACATCATCTTTTATTATTACAGGTTCAAGCTTAATATTATCTCCAATCAAATCCTTAAACTCACTAGGAGATATCTCCCCTAGCCCTTTGAATCTTGTAATCTCTGGTTTTCCACCTAATGTCTTAGTCGCAGAGTCTTTTTCTTTCGTTGAATAACAATAAAAAGTTTCTTTCTTATTTCTAACTCTAAATAGAGGGGTTTCAAGAATATAAACATGGCCACTCTTAATTAAGTCAGGATAAAAATTAAGAAAGAATGTAAGCATTAAAAGTCTTATATGCATTCCATCGACATCTGCGTCTGTTGCAATGACAATTTGATTATACCTTAAGTTTTCAATACCCTGCTCAATATTTAGCGCATTAAAAAGAAGGTTGAATTCTTCATTTTCATAAATGACCTTTTTTGTTAGGCCATATGTATTAAGAGGCTTGCCTCTTAGGCTAAATACTGCTTGAGATGAGACATCTCTAACTTTCGTTATAGAGCCACCTGCCGAATCACCTTCTGTGATAAAAATTGTTGACTTAAGCCTTTCATCAATGTCGTATTTATTATTATTTAAATGTACTTTACAATCTCTAAGTTTTTTATTGTGTAATTTTGCTGTCTTTGTTCTTGTAGATGCAAGCTTCTTAATGCCCTGCATTTCTTTGCGCTCCTTCTCTGACTGTAAAATTCTGTTTAATAATTTTTCAGCCACTAGAGGGTTTTTATGAAGAAAATTATCGAGTCTAGCTTTCATGAATTCATTCGTAAAAGTCTTAATCGTTTTATCGCCAGGAGCAATTTCTAACGATCCTAATTTTGTTTTAGTTTGGGATTCAAAAATAGGTTCTTCTACTCTTATACTCAATGCTGCTATTATAGAGGCTCTAATATCTGCAACATCAAAATCTCGTTTATAAAATTCTCTGACAACTCTAACAAATGCCTCCTTAAATGCAGAAAGATGAGTTCCTCCTTGAGTAGTTAGTTGGCCATTGACAAATGAATAATACTCTTCATTGTAATGATTAGTATGAGAAATTGTAACCTCTATATCTTCATCTTTAATATGAATAATTGGATACCTTAAATTAATATTCTCCGTTTTCTTAGTGAGTAAATCAAGAAGTCCATTTTTAGAAAAATATTTTTCATTATTAAGTTCAATCGTTAACCCTGAATTTAGATATGCATAATTCCATATTTTATTTTGAATAAAATCTTCAAGGAAACTAAAGTTCTTAAAAACATTTCCATCAGGAATAAAAGTGATCCTTGTACCATTTCTTTTTGATGTCTTATCAATCTCAAAGTCATCAATCACCTTTCCTCTTTCACATATAATTTTTTTGATTTCTCCATCTCTAATAGCCTCAGCAATAAATGTATTTGAAAGAGCATTGACAGCTTTTATTCCCACTCCATTTAATCCTACTGATTTTTTAAATACCTTAGAATCATATTTAGCACCTGTGTTGATTTTTGTTATACAATCTAGAAGTTTACCCAAAGGAATACCTCGACCATAATCTCTAACAGTAACCTTGCCATTAGAAACACTAATTTTAATTCTTTTACCATGTCCCATCACATATTCATCAATTGAATTATCTATTACCTCCTTTAGAAGTACATATATTCCATCATCAGGCGAAGATCCATTGCCTAGTTTTCCTATATACATTCCTGGTCTAGTTCTAATGTGTTCATTCCAATCTAATGATTTAATACTAGATTCATTATATGAATTATTTTTAGACATGTCTTAGCGTACTCTCCCTAATTCCTCAATACTTATATTTGGATTATTAATAAGTAAATTAATAATTGATAACTTATCATTATTTTCTTCTAGATATTTTGTTTTAAGGTTAATATATGACATGAATCTACTTAGACCAGAGCTCTCTAGACTATAGATTTTCAATAAAATTTGATTCTTCTTAGACTCATCAAATAAACCGTAGTTATCATACTGATTAAATACATCCTTTATACTTTTATTCTCAAAGTATAAATGGAGCAACGCAAGAGTCTCTATGCTATCTTGAATCCTATCAATAAAAAATCTAATTTTCATAAGATATGAGAAATCTCTACTTGAAATATTGCAGAGAGAAAAATCTAATTCTTTATCAAATACCTCATCTGTATAATAATCCATAGAAAGAACTTTAAATCCATTTAAATAGTTGGATGAGGATAAAGTTTGGCTATGATTATCCCAATTAGATAACAAATAACTCTGATAAAGATTCCCTGGAATAATTAAATCAAGAATCTTATAGTAATTTGAAATAAGATTATTAGATAGTAAAGATTCCAACTCTATCTTAGAAATATCATAAAAGATATCAGTTCTTAATTTATCTAAAAAAAGTAACTTTAATTCCTTCATATACGTATTTTCATCTTTGCAATCATAGTTAGTATTTCTTGATATATCCAAGACCCAGTTCACTACATCCAATGAATCTTGAAAATCAGTCCAAATAGGCTCATCATTATTGGACAAATATACAGGTAGAGCATACTCAACCATCTTTTCTTCATAGACTTTCAATGACTTAGTAGCTGAGGATAAAGTAGAGTCTAGGTTAATATATTGCTCATTGTAAGTTGAGAAGAACCGTTGGAAATCTTGTGTAGATATATCATAAGTAATTACAGGATATCTGTTATAATCACTAAGATACCAATCATTAATGTCTTTCATCTCTTCATTTAATGACGATTTAAAGGTACTATCAGCCAAATTCATCACATCAAGCAATTCTTCTAACTTATCAAAACTCATTTCTACATAAGTAAGATAATATTCTTCATCATATTTATATTTTACTGTTTTTCTGATATTATTTATTTTATCAATAATAAAGTATAAACGATCCTCATTAATTTTATAATCATCAAATACAGTAGTCTGAATATGCAAACCAAAGAGCAATTCATATATATCATTTAGCAATCCAATTAGGTTCCACTCATTGTATCTAATTCTCTCTGATTTAATAATATTTAATTTTAAATAATTTGATAAAAGCTCGTGTTGAATTATCTTTTCAGGAGATAATTTTATTTTATTAATCTGATTCAATTCAATGAAAAATCTCTTTATATCGTGATATGCTCTATTTCCAATAAATTTCTTATTTAAATTATTATTAGAACTGATTTCATAAGAACTATAAGTATATTTAGATGACCAGTCTATAAAAGAATTATATAGTGAATTAAAAGAAGCACTATCATGATTGCTGCAAGAAACAAGCAGAAGGAGTAAGCTAACTATTATTTTCATTATCTATAGAATTATACCATCCCATTTTGCTACGTAATTTATTATAATAGTTTGATTCTTTAGGTAATAAAAATTTAATTTTATTATCTGAGGTACTAACATTAATAACTGAATCACTATCAACCGCTAAATCTAGTTGCCCATCGATGGTCAAAGTTCTAATATCATTTTCTTTATCAGAGAATCTAATATTCAACTTTGAATTTCCATCAAGCACGATACTTCTAGCAGACAAAGAATGAGAGCATATAGGAGTTATGGTAATTAAATTTAAATTTGGATATATTATTGGTCCTCCAGCAGATAAAGAATATGCAGTTGATCCATTTGCCGTAGATATAATTAATCCATCTCCTTCATATCTATTTATTAATACATCCTTATCATAGATATCCGTTTTTATCACTCTAGCAGACTTTCCTCTAGTAACGACTAGGTCATTAGCGCATATAAAACTCTGTTTCTTATCTTTAATGAATAGATTTATCGATAATAATGATCTAGATTCGATAGAGAATTCACCTTTCTTGATGAGTTTAAATACCTTCCTACAATTCTTTAAATCACCTTCAGCTAAGAATCCTAATTTTCCTGCATGAATACCAATAATCGGGTTGAGAGTTTGATACTCTGATCGAATCGCAGATATTATAGTTCCATCACCACCAATAGATATAAGGATATCATAAATAGCTTTATTCTTTCTTAGAGATATATTCTTAGAAACATATTTAGACATAAACTCATGCTCATTTAGACAAAAAATCAAATGTTCTTTATTTGAGAATTCCTCAAATAAAATAGATAATATTTTATCTAGATGAGCTTTATTCTTATTTACATATATCCCAATTTTCATTCTAAATCATCATAACTTAATTTTTCATCATCTTTTCTAATCAATTTAACCTTTTCTTCAAAACTAGCAAGTTTCTCATTGCAAATTTTTAGTGACTCTATACCCTCTTGATATAGATTTAACATATCATCTAAAGTACAATCTCCAGATTCTAATTTGCTAACAACATCCTTAGCAATTTTTAAATGCTCTTCAAAAGTCTTATCTTTATTCTTTGACTTCATTCTTGTTTAAAACCTCCATTTCTAATTTTCCATCTTTGATTTTTGAATATATTCTATCACCTTTTTTAACTTGATTAATAGATGAAATAGATAAGCCTTCTTGATTAATTAGAAGCGAATATCCTCTATTAATGACATTATAAGGATTCAAATTATTCAAATTTATCTTAAATGAATTTAAATAGTTTCTATTTTCTACTACTATATTATCAACTCTATATTTTAATTTCTCAAATACATCAACTATTTTTTCTCTTAAAATATCAATAAAAGCTAAAGGGTCACGAATTATTTTTTGATTTTCAAGATTGCTAATCACTTCTTTATAGAATAAAGTTTTATTATTTAATTTTGCATCTAAACTTAATTGAAGTTCATCAATATACTGGATAACCTCCTCCTTATTTATTGATACCATTTCTGCAGCATCAGAAGGTGTGGAGGCTCTTTTATCAGATACAAAGTCACATATAGTAAAATCTGTTTCATGCCCTACTGCAGATATAATTGGAATAGATGAATCATATATTGCTCTGGCCAATTGCTCATCATTAAAAGACCATAAATCTTCAATAGATCCACCCCCTCTTGCTATAATAATGACATCTGGGGACATATACATATTTATATTTAATATAGCTGTTTTAATACTATCCGCAGCAAGATGTCCCTGTACAGAGACTGGATAGATAGATATATTCTGATAGTCACATCTTTTTTTAATTATCTTTAAGATATCATCTTTAACAGATCCATGTAGTGAGGTCACAACAACTACTTCCTTCAGATACCTAGGGATATACTTCTTAATAGTATCATCAAAGAGACCTTCTTTCTCTAATTTTTCTTTTAAAATCTCAAACTTTTTCCACAGCTCTCCCTCACCCAATAGCTTCGCTGTATAAGCTTTGAATTGATACTGACCTCTAGGAGAATAAATTCCCAAGGTTCCTGAAATAACTACTTTCTTACCAGCTTTAATAAGTTCTTCATTATTTATATAATCACTATTAAACATCATGCATGATAATTCACTATTCTTATCTACAAGTGAAAAATACACATGTCCATTTGGAGATACTTTGTAAGAACTAATTTCTCCCTCTATAGATATTCTTGAAAAATTACTTGTTAAGATATGATTAATATTGCTATTTATTTCAGATACTGTATAGGAAGAGGTATGCATCAAGGTGGGATATTAATAAGAGCGACCTATACTATATAAATCGCTCTTATTTAAATATTTTATTTATTCTTTTTCTTATGTCTATTTGCTCTTAATCTCTTTTTCCTCTTATGAGTATTCATCTTTCTTTTTTTTCTTTTTTTACCGCAAGGCATATAGTATTTCCTTTATATTAAAACCCTCTAACAAGGGATTGATTAACACTTTTCTTTAAAAGTTTAGAAACTTTAAATATTGGATCAAATCTTTGACTCAATTTTACAATTTCACTTGTTGCTGGATTCCTTGCTTCTCTTGGAGGTCGCTGTTTCACGATAAAACTACCAAACCCCCTCATATCTACACGTTCACCTCTTTTTAAGGAATCAGTGATATAAAAAATCACTCCATCTAAAACTGCTTCGGTCTCAACCTTAGTTAATCCTGTTGCATCTGAGACTTGCTCAATAATATTCGCTTTTGTCATTTCTCCTCCTATTAGACAAGTAGCTACCCGTTCAATCTGTTTTAATCATCCATTATTAATTTATAAGAAAGTAATTAAAAAATAAAGTCAAAAATTAAATAAATCTTTATTCTTAGAGAGGAGACCAAATTAAAAGTTTTTGTCCCACTACTATATTATCAGACTTTAATTGATTCCATCTTTTTAATTTCTTAGTTGATATACCATACTTAACTGCAATACCACTTAGAGTGTCGCCATATCGCACAGTATAATAAATCTTTTTACTCGTATTTTTGCTCGTATTATTATTTTTAGATATATCTTTAGAAGATGTAGAGGATTTAGACCAAATTTCTAATTTCTGGCCTATTCTAATGATATCATTTCTTAATCCATTCCACTTTTTAATATTTTTCACTGATGTTTTATACATCTCAGCTATTTCACTTAATGAATCTCCAGTTTTGACGGTATGATAAATCTTTTTTCTTTCATTTGTTGTCATAGATTCTTTTAAGTATTCTTGATATCCACTCACTGGTATCTGCAGTATGGTTTTAGGCTTAATTCTATTTGGGTTTTTTATCTTATTTAGAGATACTATATCTTTAATTGGGACATTATATTTTTTAGCTATAAGAGATAAATTTTCACCATATTTAACCTTATGAGTTTTAAAAACAATCTCATCAATTCTCTCTTCTTGAACCAATGAGAACAATGAGTCAAATTTAGGAGACCCAGTTTTAGGCAGTCTAAAACTATAAGTTTTATCTTTTTTTAATGGAGGTATCACACCTTGTTTTATCTCAGGATTATATTGACGTAGCTCTTTTACATCAATATTTGCACATTCACTGATTTTATCCAATGAAACAGACTTATCTATTTCAATAACATTCCACTCAAAATCAGGATATGAATTAACTGGAAAACCATATTTTTCAGGGCTCATTGATATAAAAATAGCCGCCATTATATTTGGTACATAATTACGTGTTTCTTTTGGTAATGTATATAAACTCCAATAGTCTCTAGAATCATGTCTTCTAATTGCCCTTTGAACTCTTCCTGAGCCCGAATTGTATGCCGCAAAAGCTAGATACCAATCATCAAATTCAGCATACAAATCTCTAAGATAAGCGCATGCTGCTCTAGTTGACTTCTCAAAATCAAGTCTTTCATCAATATACCATGTTTTATCTAATCCATAAATTTTTCCAGTTGATGATATAAATTGCCATATCCCTGATGCATGTGCATATGAATAGGCATTTGAATTTAATCCACTCTCAATCATTGCAAGATAAAATAGTTCTGGAGGCATCCCCTCTTCTTCTAAAATTGGTAGTATTATTTTCTTGTATTTTGCCATCCTATTTAACCATTTCTGTATACTACCCCTACCTTGTTTCTGGAAAAAATTTATAACACTCTTAACTTTTCTATTATAAGTTATCGGGATATGACCTTCAATGATTTCAACTGTTTCATCTACAAATTCAAGATCTTCAAGGTTTTGATCATACGTGTATTCATCTAGTTTATCTCTTAAAAGAGCTACAGATAGACCTGTTTCAATTTTATTTACAGTGAGAGCTTTTTTCTCATAATATTCAACTGCTGATGTTAGTAATTTATTGTATTCAAGCTCTTCAAATTCATCCATATCATTCATTTCATCTATTTGAGCTAGAGATTCAAATAATAATTTAAAATTATAAAGCGCACTAATAGTATCTCCTGTTATATCAGATATTATTGATTCAGATAATAGAACCTTCCCCTCGTCTATCTGATCTCTAAAAAGATTATCAACTACAATAAGAGAGTCACTTGCATCTAGAGATAGAGAAGCATCTTGAGTCTGATTTATTTGCACCTCTCCATTTGATATAATTTTTATACTATCTTTACTTTCAGATGATAGCAAAGTAGAAATACTAGAGATAATAATAAATAGTCTAAGCATCTAAAGTTATAGAATCCTTATTAAAATATTTTTGCAATGGTTCTGGGAGCTGGACACTACCATCTTCTTCCTGATAAGACTCTATTAGAGCAACCATTAACCGTGGAGTAGCGACTCCTGAACCATTTAAAGTATGAGGGAATATCATCTTGCCAGTATTAGATGATCTATACCTTATATTACCTCTTCGAGACTGAAAAGATTCAAAGTTACTACAACTAGATACCTCAAGATATTTTTCTTCGAATGGAGACCAAACCTCTATATCATAACATTTTGCTGCAGAAAAGGAAAGGTCTCCAGTGCATAATTCTATAACCCTATAATGCAAACCTAAAATTTGCAATATTTTCTCAGCATCATTTAGCAAGAGTTCTAATTCCTC
>CAZKFO010000048.1:0-10937 GCA_964552145.1 uncultured bacterium
AAGAATTTTTCTCTAAGGGGCAAAAAGGTTCTTCAGCAATGCCACATAAGAGAAATCCAATATTGACTGAGAGAGTTACAGGCTTTGCAAGATTATTAAGAGGTAATGCTCATACAGCATTAGAAAATATTGCGTTATGGCATGAGAGAGATATCTCTCATTCATCTATAGAAAGAGTTATATTTCCAGATTCAACAACTATAGTTGATTATGTGCTTGTAAAAATGACTAATTTGATTGAAAATCTTCTGATTTACCCTGAAAATATGAAGAAAAATTTAGATTTAACAAAAGGTCTTATTTTTAGTCAAGAAGTACTTCTTTTACTTATTAAAAAAGGACTAACTCGAGAGAATGCGTATGAAGTTGTACAGCGAAATGCTATGAAAGTATGGAGAGAAAGAATTGATTTTAAGGAATTACTTAAAACTGATAAAGAGGTAATGTCTCATTTAAAAGAGAATGAATTAGATGACTTGTTTGATTTATCTAAAATAATGAATAATATTAATAAGATATTTGAAAGGATTGGAATAAAATGAATGACATTAAAGAGCAATTAAATCACACTCTTAAAGCTATTAATCTAAATATAGGGGATAGTAATTATTCAGGTAAAGTTAGAGAAAATTATTATCTAGAGAATGAAATCATTATGATTACTACAGATAGAGTTTCTGCATTTGACCATATTCTTGGTACTATACCATTTAAAGGAGAGGTATTAACTCAAATTGCTAAATTCTGGTTTAAAAAAACCAGTAAAATGGTTCCTAATCACTATATAGGGAACCCCGACCCACAAGTTCTTCTAACCAAAAAAGCAGAACCTTTGCCTATAGAGATAATTATCAGAGGTTACTTAACAGGAAGTTTGTGGAGAGATTATTCTAAAGGAATAGATGATCAATATGGATTTAAAATTGAGGGAGGAATGAAGAAAGATCAAAAATTTCCGGAACCAATAATTACCCCAACAACTAAAGCTGAGTATGGGATGCATGATGAGCCTATAAGCAAAGAAGAAATCATATCTAAACTAGTCGACAAGGATATCTATGAAAAAGCTGAATGCTATGCAATGGATTTATTTTTAGAAGGTCAAAAGTGGGCAAATCAACAAGGATTAATTCTAGTTGATACTAAATATGAATTTGGAATGATAGATGGTGAATTACATGTTATCGATGAGATACATACTCCAGACTCTAGTAGATATTGGACGAAGGAGGAATATGATAAAAGATTTGCAAGTGGTCAGAATCAATTAATGCTTGACAAAGAGAATATTAGACAATGGCTCATTGAAAAAGGTTTTTCTGGAGAAGGGACTCCTCCAGAATTAAGTGATGAAATTAGGATTCTTCTTTCTGAAAAATACATGGAATTGTATAAGGTGTTAGTGGGAGAAGAATTCCAGCCTAATTTTGGGGATGTTGAATCAAGGATAACAGAGAATTTAGAGAAAGTTATTTTAACTAATAGGGAATCATAATAATATGAAAGCTAAAGTTTATATAAGCTACAAGGAAGGTATATTGGATCCTCAAGGGAAGACTGTAGGGGGTGCTCTTCAGACAATGGATTTAAAAGGAATCTCTGATGTTAGGATAGGCAAATATATTGAAATTGTATTTAATGGGGTTACTAAAGAAGAGGCTTCACTATTAACTGAGGAATCTTGTAAAAAATTACTAGCAAATCCTAACACTGAAACCTATAGGTTTGAATTAGAGGAGTAACATATGAAATTTGCTATATTAGTTTTTCCTGGTTCAAATTGTGATCATGATGCATATAAAGTAATTGAGGGATTAGATGGGGCAAGACCAGACTTCGTTTGGCATAAAGAAAATGATTTATCTGATTATGATTGTATAATTGTACCAGGTGGATTTTCTTATGGTGATTATCTGAGAGCTGGTGCCATTGCAAGATTTTCCCCTATAATGAATGCATTGGTAGATGAGTCAAAGAAAGGAAAACTTATCATTGGTATATGTAATGGATTTCAGATTCTATTGGAAGCAAATTTACTTGAAGGAGCATTGATTAACAATTCGGGCGTTAAATTTAAAAGTACAAATGTATCTCTTACTGCTGAGAATTATAATACGGTATTTACCAAGTTAATCCCTAAAGATAAAGAAATTGTAATGCCAATAGCTCATCGTCAAGGAAATTATAGTGCTACGGATCAGCTTATAAAAAAGTTAGATGATAATGACCAAATAGCTTTTAGATATAGTCCTAAAATGGGTGGAAATCCAAATGGATCATGCTCTGATATTGCAGGGATTTTAAATAAAAATAGGAATGTTCTTGGTATGATGCCACATCCAGAGAGGGCAGCTGATTCTATCCTTGGTTCTAATGATGGTTCATATATTTTTAAATCCATATTGGAGAGTTTTTAAATGCCTATAAAAGATACAAAATCGATATTGTTCGTTGGTATTGTATTACTATTTGGATGTATCATAGGATCAATTTTAACAGAGCTATTTATATATATATTACCAACTGGTGTAGTAAAAGAATTTTTTACTAATACTTGGAGGATATTAGGTTGGGGTAATGAAAATGGATGGATTGATTTTAATATTATAAAATTTAGATTTGATGTTTATATCAAAGTAAGTGTTTTAAGTTTAATTGGTATGATGATTTCTTGGTACTTTTTAAGGTATTTTAGATAAAACTAATTTAAGGAGAGCATATTATGTGGCCAGGACCTTGGGAAATTGTAATTATACTTGTAATAGTATTGGTGTTATTCGGTGGGAAGAAACTACCTGAACTTGCAAGAGGATTAGGAAAGGGTTTAAGAGAATTTAAGAATGCTTCAAGAGATATTAAAAAAGAAGTTGAAAGTGCAGTTTCTGAAGAAGAAAAGAGTGATAATTAACAAATAGTATGTCAAAGATTGATTTATTAAACAGTAAAATTAACGACTATATCAATGCAAAAGAGAAGAGTGAGTATCTTAATTGTATTACCTATGATTTATCTAAAACAGCTCTAAAGAATGTAGATTTGCTAGATAAAGAAGCACCATTGTTTGGTAAGACATTTGCAATTAAGGATAATATTCACATTAAAGGTTCGCCTACTACATGCGCATCGAAAATTTTAGATAATCATAATTCTATATATAATGCTACCGTCATTGAGAGAATTCAAGAATCTGGAGGAATCATTCTTGCTAAGACTAATTTAGATGAATTTGCCATGGGGTCTTCTAATGAACATTCCATATATGGGCCATGTAGGAATCCAATTAATGATGAATATGTTTGTGGTGGTTCAAGCGGTGGATCTGCCGCAGCAGTATCAGCAGATATAGTTGATATCGCTTTAGGTAGTGATACTGGAGGTTCTGTTAGGCAGCCAGCATCATTCTGTGGTGTCATTGGATTCAAACCTACTTATGGAAGAATTTCAAGATTTGGATTAACAGCCTTTGCCTCATCTTTTGATCAGATAGGTATATTTTCTAAAAAAATTAAAGATGTTATATCCACTTTTGAATCAATAGCAGGTTACGATAAAAATGACACGACCTCATCAAAAATGGATGTTGAAAATTTTATATATTCGCCGGATGATGCAACTAAGCTAACTATAGGAATTCCTAAACAATACATTCCAGACTCAATCGACCCAGAGATTAAAGACTCACTACTTTCTATGAAGAGTTTTTTAAAGAGACATAATTTCAATATTAAAGAGATTGATTTACCTTTGACAGATAAGTCTATTCCAACTTATTATATATTGACTACAGCTGAAGCAGCTTCTAATTTATCTAGATATGATGGTGTTAGATATGGTGTTAGAGAAAAAGGTTCCAATATCTCTGAGATGTATAAAAGGACAAGGAGTAGTGGGTTTGGAGAAGAGGTTAAAAGAAGAATTATATTAGGAACTTTTGTTCTTTCATCTGGTTATTATGATGATTATTATAATAAAGCTTTAAAAATTAGAAGGTTAGTTAAAAATGATTTTAATAAAGCATTTCAGGATGTAGACTTAATATTAACTCCAACTTCACCTTTCCCTCCATTTAAAATAGGGGAGAAGAAAGAACCTCTAGAAATGTATTTATCTGATATATATACGGTTCCAATGAGCTTGGCTGGTCTTCCTGCGATTAATATTCCTAGTGGTAATACTAAATCAGGACTACCAATTGGATTGCAATTGACAGCAAATCAATTTAAAGAGAACAATATATTTAGCTTAACTAATTTCATTATGAAAAATTATAATTAAAGAGGATACTTCTGCATGTCTGGACATAGTAAGTGGTCAACGATTAAGAGGAAGAAAGGTGCTGCTGATGCTAAGAGAGGTGCGATTTTTACGCGTCTATCAAAAGATATATCATTAGCATCAAGAGAAGGTGGTGGAGATATAGAAATGAATGCTTCTTTAAGGTTAGCCGTTAAAAAAGCTAAAACTGCTAATATGCCATCTGCAAATATCGAAAAAGCAATTAAGAAAGGAACAGGAGAACTTTCTGGTGCTAAATTTGAAAACTATATATATGAAGGGTATGGTCCTGCAGGTGTAGCTATATTAATGGAAGTCATGACAGACAATAAGAATAGAACAGTTCCTGAAATTAGACATCTAATGTCAAAGTATGGTGGAAATTTAGGAGAGTCTGGTTGTGTGAGTTGGATGTTTGATAAAAAAGGTACTATTATAATAAAAAAAACATCTAGCATTGATGAGGATAAGGTTATGGAATTATCAATAGATTATGATGCTGAGGATTTCATAGTTCAAGAGGACTCTTTTGAGATTGTAACAACTCCTGATAATTTTGCAGAGACCTTAAAACCATTGGAGAAGGAGGGCTATGATGTTGAAGGTGAATTAGGTTTAGTCCCTATTAATATGGTTAAAGTTTCAAAATCAGATTCTAATGCTATTATTAAATTATTAGAATTATTAGAAGACCATGAAGATGTCCAGAAAATTCATTCTAATTTTGAGGTTGAGTAATCTTTGAAAATTATGGGAATAGACCCAGGGTTGCTTAATACAGGATTTGGTATTATTAATTTAAATAAAAGCAAGTTAGAAATATTAGATTATGGGATTATCTCTCCATTAAAAACTGATTCATTGAGTGTGAGATTAAATACAATTTATAATGATGTTTCTAATCTTATTTCCAAGTATAAACCAGATTGTTTATCTGTTGAAGAGGTTTTTTATAATAATAATGTTAAGACTACAATGAAATTAGGACAGGCAAGAGGTGCTGTGCTTATTGCGGCAGCACAATTTAATGTTAGTATATATGAATACTCAGCTAGAAAAATAAAATTATCGTTAACAGGCAATGGAAACTCACATAAAAGTCAGGTTAAGTTTATGGTTGAAAAAACTTTAAATATTAATATGTCAGATATTGAAGATGATGCTTCTGATGCTCTTGCTGCAGCTATTTGTCATGAGCAACAGTTTAGGATATCTGATTTATGATTTCATTTCTAAGAGGGGAAGTCTCAGATTTAACTCCTAACTCAATAGTTATTGATGTTAATGGAGTAGGTTATTATGTGCTAATATCAAACAGTACATATAATTTTATTTTTGATTCAAATAAGAATATTCATCAGATTCTTATATATCATCATATAACGGATTCTTCTCAGAGCTTATTTGGTTTCATCGATAATGAAGAAAAAGAGATATTTAGATTGTTAATTAGCGTATCAGGGATAGGTCCTAAGACGGGAATCCAAATGCTATCATCTATTTCAGCCTCTGAACTTAGAGATAGAATCATAAAAGGAGAAGTCGAGCCATTAACATCAATTCAAGGCGTTGGTGCAAAAACAGCCAGACGAATAATTGTGGAGCTAAAGGAAAAATTTACCACTCTTGTTGATGAAGATATGCCAATTGAAGGTGATAATCTTGAAAGCTCTAATGCTAAAGATGCATTTGAAGCGTTGATTGTATTAGGTTATAATAAGAAAGAAATTCATGATGCTGTTAGCAATATTTTAAGTGAGAATCCAGATATAGATACTTCTGATTTAATTAAGGAGGCATTAAATAGTATTGGAAAAAGATAGTAATACAAAAATGAAGACCTCTTTATATCAATCTCATCTAAATTTGAATGCTAAGATATTAGATTTTGCTAATTTTCTTATGCCCATAAGCTATGAGCAAGGAATAAAATCAGAATATAATGCGATTAGAAATGACTTTGGTGCCTTTGACGTATCACATATGGGGATTATTAAGGTCTCAGGTATAGAAGCAGGGGAGTATTTACATAATATTTTATCAAATGATATTTTGAAGCTTAAAAATCATCAAGCTATATATACAGTAATGTGTAATCCTGATGGTGGAATTATTGACGATTTAATTGTATATCACATTGATGACTTTTATTTTTTAATTGTAAATGCTTCAAATAAAGATAAAGATTACAATTGGCTACTTAAATATAAAACTGATTTAGTGTGCCTTGAAGATTTATCAGACGTTACCAGCTTGATTGCTGTCCAAGGCCCCAATAGTAGAGATAAATTAGAATCATTACTGAACTTGGATCTACTTGATATGCCTTTTTATTCGTGTAAAAATATTTGTTATAAGAATAGTGATATTTTTATTGCTAGGACAGGTTATACTGGGGAATTAGGCTATGAGATTTTAGGAAATCATAATATCATTAATTCTATTTGGGATTTAATAATATCTAATGGTTGTCAGCCAGCAGGTCTTGCCGTTAGGGATGTGCTTCGAATAGAAATGGGGTACTGCCTCTATGGTCATGAAATTAATGAAGATATAAACCCTATAGATGCTGGATTGAGTTGGATTATTAAGAAAGATGATCCATTCATTGGTAGGGATGCAATCCTTGATATTAATAATCAATATAATTCAATAGTTTTTATTCGAATGTTAGATAGAGGGGTATTAAGGAAGGGTTGTAAAATTTTAATTGCAGGTAACGAAGTGGGCTATGTATCTAGTGGAACATTTTCTTACTTACTGAATTGCGGTGTAGGGATTGGGTTTATTAAAAAAGATGTTAATATTAAAGAAGAATTTTCAGTAATGATAAGAGATCGAGATTATCAAATTGCTGTTAGCAAAAAACCATTCATAGAGAACCGGTCTCTTAAAAAGTGATAAAATGAAAAAGTATCAAAAAGAGATTATTGGGATTTACTTTTTTTTCATTTCCTTCTTTTTATTACTTAGTCTTTTGAGCTATGATATTATTAATTCAAATAATATTATGGGCCCTATAGGCTACTACATTGCAGATAAATTAATTTTATATTTTGGACTTATTTCTTATTCATTTCCTATAGTGTTATCTATCTATGCTTATCAGCATTTCTCTAACAAAGATGCTTCTTCTTCATATTATTCTAAAGTTTACATTTTCATCACTAGTATTTTTATTTGGGTTTCATTGGTTGCAGCATTTTTTTCTACAGTTAATGATATTGATTTATTACAGCATTATTCTGGTTTTCTATCATTACTGATAATTTCTTTATTTACTACAAAATTAGGTTATATATCAACATTCATTTTGTTACTTCTATTTATTATAGTAGCCAATATGCTCTATTTTAATATTTCTTTGCAGGAACTATATATATACAGTAAAGATTTCTTAATAACTACCTATTCATCTATAAATAAATATTTATCTAATGCTAGAATATTTAATAGAAAAGAAAAAATGGAGATAAATAATTATGAGGAGGCTAGTGAATCTCAGAGTTTTGATGATAGCATTAGTGATGACTTAGTTGATGAATTAGATTTAGATGATCATTCTGAGAGTGATAATGAGAGTGTAGAGCTTGATTCTTATGATGCTGAAATAGATGAGGATGAAGATCCTTCTGAAATTGATATAAAGAAGGAAGTTAAAGAGGATTTAAATAGTATTGATTTAGATTTAGAAAGAAAGAAAAGATATTTTGCATATAACCTTCCATCATCTAAACTACTGAGTAGCCCTATAGAAATAAATGAAAATTATAGTGAATCTGAGCTGCATCAAAAATCTGATGAGCTCATTTATGCACTTAGTACTTTTGGAGTTAATGGTAAGGTTCGAAGGATAAATCAGGGACCAGTAATTACTTTATTTGAGGTGGAGCCTGATGAAGGAGTTAGAGTTAGTAAGTTTACTAATTTATCAGATGATCTTTCTAGAGTGATGAAAGCTAGCAAAGTACGGGTGATTGCCCCTATACCAGGAACTAGATTTGTAGGAATAGAAGTCCCTAATGAATCTCCTGCTATTGTTTACATGAAGAGCATAATAAATTCTGATTCATATAAGAATCTAGATTCTAAACTATCTATTGCTTTGGGTAAAACTACTTCTGGGAAAGCATATTCTTTTGAACTTGATAAAATGCCTCATCTACTGGTAGCAGGTGCAACAGGAGCAGGAAAGTCTGTTTGTATCAATGCAATAATAGCATCAATTCTGTATAAAGCAAAACCTGATGAAGTCAAATTCATTTTAATAGATCCTAAAAAAGTTGAGCTTTCATCTTATAATTCTTTAGAAAATCATCATCTGATCACATCTTCTAGTCTAGATGAGTATGTTATAACTAAAACTGAAAATGCGACAGCCGTTTTAGAATCTGCGCTTATTGAGATGGAGAGAAGATTTGAAATCTTTTCTGAAGTAAGAGTTAGAAATATAGGGGAGTATAATGAAAAACTAATATCAAATAGTGATTTAGAAAAAATTCCATATTTAGTTATTGTTATAGATGAATTAGCAGATCTAATGATGACTTCAGGCCGAGCTGTTGAAAATCCAATAACAAGGTTAGCACAAAAAGCAAGAGCTGTTGGTATACATCTAATTGTTGCGACACAACGTCCTTCAGTAGATGTTATTACAGGTTTAATTAAATCTAATTTTCCTGCAAGGATAGCATTTCAAGTTTCTTCAAAAATTGATTCAAGAACAATTATTGATCAAAATGGTGCTGAAACACTACTTGGAAATGGTGACATGTTATTTTTACCGCCTGGTTCATCATCTCCAATCCGATTGCATGGTGCCTTTATAACACTAAAAGAAATAGAATCAATATTATCATATATCTCCAGCCAACCTACTCCTGATAAAGTGCATCTTCCAAAAGTAAGAGAAAAATCTGATGGAAATGAGTTTAACATTGATGACAGAGATGATCTCCTACTTGATGCTGCTAAGCTTGTGGTACAGCACCAACAAGCATCGGTATCTTTACTCCAAAGGAAATTTAGAATTGGATATAGTAGAGCTGGCAGAATAATAGATGAGCTTGAGTCTCTTGGAATAGTTAGTGGCTATAGTGGTAGTAAAGCTAGAGATGTTTTAGTGGATGAGTCTTATTTAGATACTTTAGTTAAATGACCTATAGTCTTTTAGTATTATTCTCTTTATCATTTTTATTTTCTTCTAATTTTAAAACTTGGATAGATGAAAGCTCAGATATTATTAACGATGAGAAATATTTAGTTACTTTTACCTATTACATGAGTAAAAGTAAGAATAAAATAGAGAAAGATAGAAAAAAAATTGTTTATTATAGTATAAATAAGGATTCTAGTATCTTCAAGCTAGATAATAGAATTATTTTATCAGGTAAAAAATCAACAACTACAATCAGCTTAGGTTCAGAACAAATATTTAAAGAGGATAAAGATCAAGATTTTGAAGAATTTAAGAATAAAATTTTATCTATTTTTAAAGATGATGATTATAAAATAATAAAAACATCTAAAGTTGATTATATATTATCACTTAATGATTATTTTTTAAATTTAGATATATCATACTATAAATCAGATAGTCTAAAGCCCACAGTTGATGTATCATTTTTCCAAAATCCATATATCATCTATGTGGAAGATCTAATTATAGCTGATTATGATTCTATTCCCTATTCGAATCATATGTGGAGTAACTATGAGATATTCAACCTATCAGAATAAAAATGAATAATCAAAAATCAAGCAGATTTGATCATAGATTCAAGACAGCAATAGGTTTTTTGCTTAGTTTTATTTGCTTGTATTTTTTATATCAATCATTTGATTGGTATCAATTTGTAGTTGAACTTAGAAAAGTAAGTTATTTTTATTTATTCTTATCCATAATATGTCTTTCTATTACAATTATTATTAGAGGTTTAAGATGGGCAGCTTTGTTTAAGGGTAGGGATGTAAATTTTTTACATTTATCTAAAGCAGAATTGATTGGATTCTGGGGGAATAGTATTCTTCCATTAAGGATAGGAGAATTAATTCGGATTCATTATGCAAAAAGACTAACGAAACAAAGTTATACAAGAGTCGTTGGAACAGTTTTTTTAGAGAGAATTATTGATATTATAATGATAACCCCATTCTTACTTTTCATCTACTATTTATTCCCAATGGATTTGATTAATAGTAAGATAAAATTTCTCTTAGTATGTCTTGCAATCATAATCTCTATTTTTATTTTAGTGAGATATTTATTTGTATCATTTAGAAAAAGAATTTTAGATCAAATAGATAGAGAATTACTTGTAGATCTTTTAAAAAGGAAGAATATTATATTATTCTATTCAATTTTAATTTGGGGATTAGTATTAACTGATGTTTATTTAGTTCAATTATCTATGAATCTAAGTCTATCATTTATTGATTGCATCTATATAATGCTTATTGCAACTATTGTATATTCTATCCCATCTTCTCCTGGTACTATTGGAACATTTCATCTTGCAATTCAAGAATTTATGATAGCCTACTTAGGTCAATCTATTCATACCTCTCAGGTATTTGCTTTTATTTTACATGCTCATAGTTATTTGTTTTTTATAATAATAGGAACACTTTACTTTCTTCTCGATTCTAAGAAAATCATGTCA
>CAZKFO010000049.1:0-1906 GCA_964552145.1 uncultured bacterium
TTATAGTCACACATTGGCTCTTCAGTTGAGCCATTAATCCCCTCTAGGCTCACATCTAAAGTATAGTAGTTTATATAATTCGCTGTTAGCTCAGTTACATCTGAATCTGAATCTAAAGTAAACTCAATGCTATCCCAATTAGAGTTAATTCCATCTGGAAGGTCACCAGTCCATTGCATAAAGAGAACTGAATTATCATCGTTAGCGCTCGCATTTAAATAAAGATCTGTTCCTTGAGGAATTATATAGCAATCACAAGAATTAGCTGTTTGATGACATCCATAAGCAAAACAAGTAGTGCCAAATGTGGAATTAATAGGCTCACTATCTAGACTATCTAACATAACATCTACATCTCCATCCCCATTGGTGTAAATGACCAGAGTTTCTAGCACAGGTTCAAAAAGACAGTCCACCAGTACATCTTCATTAATGAATGTGATATTATATGGGTTTTCTGTAATATCCTCACCGCTTATCTCCCAGCCATCAAATGTCCAGTCTTCTTCTGGGGTAGCTAGAAGAGTTATCTCTTCTCCCTCAAGATAAGAATATTCTATACTCGTATCCGTAGAATCTCCATTGACCTCAACAGTACCATCAAGGCAGCCACTTCCAAAGCTCAGTGTAAAAAGCTCTAATGTATTTAATGCAATATTCAAATCATCAACCAGATTTAGCTCCACAGTAAGGCTATCACTATCTAGAGGAACATCTCCAGTCCAATCAACAAATGAGTAATTTTCATTAATCTCTGCGGTAATACTCACGACTTCACTACAAAAGTAGGTAAAGGTACTGTTAGAGTATTGAATCTCATTGTTTATCTCTGGGGAAAAAATCAATGAATCTATGGCATCTGCATCGTACTCAATCTCTATATCACACAATTCTAAGAATGATGCGTTTATATCTATATAATCACCTGTAATAATTTGAGGTGTAATGATGACTGATAACGGGTTATCAAAAACCTGTTCATCTTCAATGTCTCCTGACCACCCACTAAAGTACCAGCCAGTGTCATCCCAACTAGCTGTAAGATCCACCATCTCTCCAACACAGTAACTATTAAAATTATTACCGGCATCTGGTATCAAGGATACATCTCCCTCACCCTCAATAGTTATATCAACCTGATTGTAACCAAGGAAATCAAACTCTGCGCAAATATCAAAAGAGGAGTTTACTATATGTGTAAATGAAGCACCCGGTTGAAGAGAGCCCAGTACAGAGCTAGACCAGTTTCCAAAACTAAAACATTCATCTGAAGTAGCAGTAATCACAACCTCAGTACCATCTGGATATCCATCTGGATATGATAATTGAGAAGGGTTAATAGTTATTAATCCATTATCCAATGGATCACATATAGCTATATCAAATAATTCAGTAACAACAGGAGAAAACTCCATATTAGAATCTACCGTGAATTCATATGGATTCTCACTGCCTGAAATATCTCCAGACCAATTCTCAAACTGGAAATTATCCTCTAGAATACATTCAACCGTTACATTATCCCCATTATTATAAATTCCACCATCAGAGATTGGATCTAAAGAGCAAGATTCAACACCCTCATCAGGGGTTATGATATTAACCGTGAATTGTTCAGTAAAGATTATAGTAATATATACGTCTGATTGAATATTAAAGGTGTATGGGTTTTCAGTTATCACCTCAGAATCACTTTGACTTTCATATACTTGGAAGCTACTAAAGATATAGTTTGAATCTGGCTCTACGGTGATAGTAATCTCGGTATTATAAAGATAGGAAGGCTGTTCTGGAGTTATATCAACCTCTCCACTCCCCTCTAAGACCACGACGGTTAAATCGTATGTAATAAAGCTTGCTGTCACAGTCATATCAGATTCAATCGTGAATGTGTATGGATTCTCAC
>CAZKFO010000049.1:2006-10852 GCA_964552145.1 uncultured bacterium
AAATCAAAACTGTCCCACCGCTCACATCTGGGATTGTAAGTGAATATGTACTGAAATTTGCAATTATCTCTTTATTATCATCTACAACCACTGATATTACTAGACCATTTTCTATATCATTATCACCAATATTACCGGTCCAACCTGAAAATCCATATCCAGGATTTACTGTTGCAGATATATCTACTACCGTACCGCAATCAATTGTTTCTTCAGTATAGTTTGGACTAACAGATCCACCCAAGGGGTCATTGACACCTGTTGTCAAAGCGCATAAATCTGTAAATGTAGCTGAGAGATGTAGATCCTCGGTTATAGCTCTATAAACAGAATCACTCATCTCATCAATAAAATCATGCCCCCAAGCATCAAATCTATATCCATCCTCTGGATCTGCCCTAAAGAGTATAGTATCACCCCAAAGATAAGTTAGCTGATTACCATTAACACTATATGGGCTAGGAGTACGTCGTATAGTCCCTCCTTCAGCATCCTCAACCGTTATAATATACTCATTACGACTAAAGTGTGCTGTTAGCTCTTTATCAGAATCCATCATGATGCTAATTTCATCTTCTTCGCTATTGATATCACCACTCCAACCATCAAAGGAGGTCCCATCTGTAGCGCTCTCTACGACTTTAGCATTAAGAGTTACCACTTCAAATTCCTTCCATTCAGTTTTCCCTTCATAGTCTGGATTGATATATCCATATTCACTAGCATTTCCATCAATACTAATTCTAAGATCATGAGAGTTCTCATCATCACAAGAGGTCGTTATCAGGATATATGCAAATAGTATGAGCTTGAAATAGTTATTCATGAAATAAATTTTATGTAATTAAGTTTTTAAAAAAACCTAAATTCTCTTCTTATAATTCATCCTTTATTATAGTCAATTATGGGTTGTAAAATATACCAAATTATAACTCTAAAATACTAATATTATCATAAAGGTAGTAAAGTAGTAGTGATGATTATACCCTCAGATAATATCAATTGAATTCAAAACTAGAAAGCCTCTTTACACAACTCTCTTTATTTCGTAGATTATAATATGAAAAAATATTTAATCATTTTACTATTGATAAGTCACATTATGGCAGAGGGTATTGGAGAAAATATATCAAATAGAATCCGACAAGATCTCTCTTGTCGTTCTCATTCAGATATTAAGGAAAATATATATCGTGACGAGGAAGAACTTATATCATTTATTGAATCAATAATGACAACACACCTGATCCCTGGACTTTCAATCTCAGTAGTTAAAGATGAAAATATTGTTTGGGAAAGATATCTTGGATATTCAAATATTGAAAATGAAACAGTTGTTGATGAGAGTACAATGTTTATACTTTCATCAGTATCTAAAACAGTAACAGCAACTGCGCTTATGCAATTATTTGAAGATGGCCTATTTTCTCTTGATGATGATATTGATAATTATCTACCATTCAATGTTAACCATCCAGATTATCCATTGACACCTATTACATTCAAGATGTTACTATCACATACATCAGGAATAAAAGATCAGTGGGGAGTCATGCCTTATTACGATGGTGATTCAGTTTTAGAGTTAAGCTACTATCTAGAGCAGTACTTAACTCCACAGGGTGAATTTTATAGCGCCAATGGATGCTTTTCAGATTCTCAGCCAGGAACAAACTATCTATATAGCAATAATGGAGCTGCGTTAATTGGCTATCTAGTTGAAAGATTATCAAATCAACCATTCAACGAATACTGTAATGAAAATATATTTGAACCACTTAATATGAGTAATGCAGCTTGGCTACTATCAGAAATTGATGACTTGAATCAGATTGCAATGCCATATCAATTAAGTGGTGGAAACGGAAATACATGCTATGAAATTGGCTGCGGTATCTATGATCAGAGCAACCCTTGCTTCTGTGATTCTCAATGTGTTTATTATGATGATTGTTGCTCAGACTACAATGAGGTTTGTGGAGAGGATGGGTCTGGAAGCTCTGGTATACAACTATCCCCACTATATCACTATGGTTACTCTGACTACCCATCTGGACAGCTTCGAACTACATCTAATAATCTTGGAAAGTTTGTGAGTGCCTATATAAATGGTGGAATTTATAATGGAACAAGAATTTTAGAAGAAGAAACAATAGAGCTAATTAAAACAATACAATATCCTAATATTAATTCTCAACAGGGCTTAATATGGTATTATAAAAATGGTAATGCTCAAACACTATTTGGTCATAATGGTGGTGATTTAGGTAGTTTAACTGAGATGTTTATTTCATATTTAAATAATATAGGGGTAGTTGTGCTTAGCAATTCAAGTAACTATAATGCTATTATACAAATAGAAAATGCAGTATTTGAATTTGCAGAACAGACTAGCTTCATGGTATCTGGAGATGTCAATCAAGACTCTACAGTAAATATACAAGATATCATCTTAACAGTTAATATGATCTTAACTAATCAATATAGCAATGAGGCAGACTTAAACTCTGATGACGCTGTTGATGTATTAGATGTAATACAACTTGTGAATATAATCTTAAATTAATTGAAGGAATAAGGGGATTATTATGAATAGAGTAATAATAACTATAGTAGCACTCACTTCTATATTCTTAGCACAAGATTGTGATGATAATATGTTAATGTTTGATTGCGATGGCTTGAGTTTCTGTAATAATGAAGCGAGCTTTGGATTTGACTGTTACGTAAACAATGAATTTTGTGAAGATTTTAATAATGATGGAATTACAGATGCATGGGTTGGAGATGGATGGTGCGATGATGGAGAGTGGGGATATGACTTTCAATGCGAGCAGTTTAGCTATGATTGCGGTGATTGCGGTGATCAATTCTCCAATACGTATGGGTACTGTGATGGAATTCCTGAAGCTTATACTTTTAATCATGGGGGACTTGTAAGACAGTACTATATCTATAGACCGGAATTACTCCAAGACTCCCCCCCTTTAGTCTTTGTATTACATGGATTTACGGGTACAGCTTCAGGAATAAGCGGTTATTCGGGAATGAATGATTTAGCTGATCAATATGGCTTTGTAGTGTGTTACCCACAAGGCATATCTGACCAAAATGGAAATAACTTTTGGAATGTTGGATATGATTTTCACCAAGGACAAACTGTTAACGATGTTTCATTTATAACTAGCTTAGCAGCATACCTTCAAGATGAATATGGATATAGCTCTAATAACACATTTGTTGCAGGGATGTCAAATGGCGCTGAAATGTCTTATAAACTAGCGTGTGAAACGAGCGGTGTATTTAAAGCGATTGCGCCTGTAGCAGGAACAATGTTTGGCGCCTCTTGGACCTCTTGTACACCTGACCCCATGCCTGTACTAGAGATACACGGAACAAATGATAGCGTGACTTTATGGGATGGTGATTCTGATGATGACTATTGGGGACCTTACCCCGGTATAGAAGATGTGATTAGCTATTGGGTGGAACAAAATAATTGTACTAATAGTGAGAGTGCTCTTCTAGGTAATATGGGAACCATAAAGCATAGATACTTTGATTGCATTGATGAAGTAGAAGTCTGGCTATATGAAGTTGTTAATGGAACACATGATTGGCCTGCTTACTCATCGCAAGAAATCTGGGACTTCTTTTCTAGCTATATATCCGTATTATTAGGAGATCTTAATAATGATGGTGTTATCAATATACTAGATGTTGTAGATACCGTTAATATTGTACTTGGCTTAGAAGGTTATAATGAACTAGCTGATATCAATAGCGATAATATGGTTAATGTTCTTGACATAGTTATAATGGTAGATATAATTCTTAATTAAATGGATACAAATAATAGAAAAAATACTCTTAAAGCGTTCTTTGTTGGAGTCACTACAACAATTATTACTTTCCTGCTAATTGGTGATGTTGAGGTAGATACTGACTTCCAATTTGGTGAAAAAAATGATAAAGAAAATCATTACATCACAATTAGCATTGAGAAGTATATTGATGTAGATAATAAAGATTCACTATCCATAGAAGCCATAGGACGTGGCGCTGTCACCATGAAAGATATTGAGCATGAACTTGAAAGAGTTTTCATTGAAAAAAATATAGATGCCTCATCAGGAGTCAATGTGAAGATTACATTAGATTCAGATAATTATTTCGAATAAATATCCTTTATCATCCTAGCTACAATTCCCTAAACTATCAGGCTCCATTATCTTCCTCCTATGCCTATGGAGCCTGATAAACATATTTAAATCAGAAACCTACTTTACAAAAAAAGAAAATATCTTTAAATTGTGTTTATGCTAAGATATATAAAATATTTTATGCCTTCATCTCTTATAATAATTGGGATATATGTATCTTCAATTGGTAGTTATTATCCAACAATATATCTTATTGGATTCTCACTATTCATAATAATAGGAGATATGATTTTTAAAAGAGAATTAACTATAGAAAAATTTTCTTATACTAAAATACTAGATATAGCCGTTTATATTAACCTTCCCCTACTAGCTATTTTAATGCTCTTAGTTATCTCTGTATTTGGTAATAATCCCCCCTATTGGTTTACCTATATATTTAATACATATCTACATATTGACATAATTAACATGAAAGAATCTATCAATACTCTAGATAAAATATCTTTAATCGCTATAACGAGCCTGTTTACTGGCATACTAGGAACTGTTCCTGGGCATGAATTAACACATAGAAAAAAAAATAAATTTGATATGTTTGTGGGTAACTGGATGCTTGCCTTCTCATGGGATTGTGCATTTGCCATTGAGCATGTCTATGGACATCATAAAAATGTATGCCTTCCTGAAGACCCAGCCACAGCCAGAAGAGGGGAAAATCTTTATGGTTTTATTTTTAAAGCTATTGTTGGTGAGCAGAGAGATGCATGGAGAATAGAGATGGCTCGATTGAAAATACGAGGATGTTCACCTATAAGCTTCCAAAATAGAATGCTAGTTGGATATCTTAGAAGTTTAACTATCACAGTCCTAGCATTTATTATAGGTGGAGTAGTAGGTATGTTATACTACCTACTATTTGCTTTCCTCTCAAAATCACTACTTGAAGCAATAAACTACAGTGAACACTATGGATTAGTAAGAGAAAGAGGTAAGCCTGTTTGCAGTAGACACTCATGGAACTCAAATCATGTTATTAGTAGCGTTACTCTATGCAATGTAACTAGACACTCATCACACCATGAGGCCTCACACTTAAAATTCTGGGAATTAGATACATATCCAAAAGCACCTATGCTACCTCAAGGCTATTTAGGCATGCTATACATTGCAATTTTTCTACCTTCCTTATACCATAAAATGATGGCTAAAAAATTAATTGATTGGGATAACAACTACGCAACAGATAAAGAGCAAGAAATCGCTCTGATTGAAAATCAAAATAGTGGTATCCCAGCGCTAATAAATAGTAATAATCAGTTAAAGTGACCTCTTTACAGAAACCTTTTTATTTTGTAGATTATATTCATGAAAAATATCATTACTATAATATCTCTTTTATCATTGCTATTATCTCAATATGATATAGAGGGAAGATGGCATCTAGTTGGTTATGAGGATAATGTAATGTATCAATTTGTAGATACTGAACTATTTGCTGAAGCTGGGTATAGGTATACTATTTATAGTACAGATGGGACCTTTGGAGATCTTGAAGATGCCGGAGGCTCTCCCAACCCCTATAATATAGTAAATGATATTATGACCATAGATTTGTTTTTTGGCAATATGCCAAGTTATCAAATGAATTATTTATGTGATGGGCAGGTTGTCGAGTTTAGGTACATGCCTAGTGGAGTCTTACATGACACACTTTTTAGAGAAGGATATAATTACATTGATAGTACTTGTGAAGAATATTTAGAGAGTTGTTGCGATGAAGAAAATGCTGCGATAGATAACTGCTCTGGATTAGGATGTTATATTCCACAATGTACAGAAAGCTGTGATTGGGAGCCAATGCAGTGTTGGAGCTCTACTGGTTATTGCTGGTGCGTTGATCAATACGGAAATGAGATTGAAGGTACTAGCACACCATCATGGCAAGGCCTACCAGACTGCGAACAGATTGAATATATCCCAGGGGATATTAATGAAGATTCACTAATTAATGTTCAAGATGTTGTTATGATTGTCAGTCTTATTTTAAGTAATCAATATAATAGCCTAGGTGATATTAATCTTGACTCTGAGTTAAATGTTTTAGATGTAGTCACCTTAGTAGGAATAATCTTAAACAGATAATAGCCTAATGATTAAAGATTTTCATATTAATAGAATGCCTCTTATATTTATATTCCTATCAATCCTTTGTGCTGATATACCACCATCTCAATATGATAACTCATGCATTGCAGATAAAGATAATAGAGAAATTTATCGAAATCAATTTACGTATCATGAGACTATTCAGAGTGAAAATTTTGTTATTCATTATACAACCTCAGATGTTGACTCTCAATTTGTAAATGGACAATGGTTTAACTTGCAATCTAATCATGGATACGCTCAATCTATAATAAATCATGTTGAAAATGCACTATCAATCTACTTAGAGCAAGGCTGGGAGGATATTCCTCCAGATTGCGATGAAGAGATAACAGATATTAATTCTCCCCACCACTGTATTAACTATGGTGGTAATTCTTTATATGATATATATATATCTAATGATGCTGCTGGAATGGTGGTCCCTGAAAACCCCTACCCCGTTTCTCCATATACAGGAGGATATACCAGCTACATGAAGATATCTACTCTTCTAAATGGATATGAAAGTCTTCCATCTTGGAGTCACCATGTAGTTGCTCATGAATTGCATCACTCTATACAGATGAGGTACGGTTACTCTGTATCTGGAAGCCCTGGGAATTACATGTATAATGGATGGTTATTTGAACAAACCGCTACCTATATGGAAAATGTAATCTATCCAAATAGTATACATCTACGTACAATGTTAAGCAACTGCAACGTTGTTACACCATTAACATATCCTCATTACAGCATTGACTACCCAGCAGAGATATATCCATATCGTAGTGCTTTATGGCAAAAATTTCTTGTTGAGTCTTTAGGTGATTCCTCAATTATCCGATATATATGGGAGGGCTACGGCCTTGATTATGCAACGGAAAACCCTGTATCACTATTCCCTATTTATAATAATGCAATTGAACTTGTAACAGATAATCAGAATTCACTATCTGATAGCTACTCTAATTATGCAATCTGGCGTTACTTCACTGGGAATAGAAGTATACCGAACCAATATTTTAATGAAGCAGGAGCGTACTGTACGTCTTCATCATTCTCTAATTATGAAGAATCATTTACTCTACCTAGCAATAAAGGCGGTGCTCATTTCATTAACCTTCCATCAGAAGATATAAACTTGGCTGTCTCTACAGATTCTATCGCTAGCATCAGTCTAATCCACCTGATAATCTATGATGATAGCAGCATAGATTTGATAAATCTATCGCCTCAGGATAATAGTTTTTATCTTAGTCTATACCCTGAAGCTACCAATACATTAATTGTAAACTCAAAATATAATCACAATGATAGTGATGATATTAATTATACCATATCAATCCATGAATCAAATCTGCTTGGAGATGCCAATCTTGATGATAGTGTTGATGTGCTAGATGTGGTATGTCTAGTGAATCTTATATTAACAGATGGCTTTAATACTTACAGTGATCTAAATGATGATGGGCAGGTGGATATAACAGATGTTGTTCAACTAATTTCTATAATATTAAACTAAAATATGATTAAGAATAATCTCATATTAATAATTTCGGGAATCTCAATTCTAATGGGGCAAGATATAAGATTTATAGATGAGATATTTGATGATATCATTATTACAGAGGATGTTGTTTATGGAAATGCGCCTGACCTTCCTTTTTGGTTTTGGGTTGAATCTAATACTGTAGATATTGATTTGGATATGGATGTTTATGAACCTTTAGGAGATACCCTCACTAATAGGCCGGTAATTATTTTTGCACATACTGGTTCTTTTTTTTCAGGACACAATGAAACAGATGATATGGTGAATCTTGCCACATCTGCAGCTAAACGGGGATATGTAGCTATTAGTATTAATTATCGTTTGGGCCTTAATATTATAAGCTCATATAGTGGAGAAAGAGCGGTATATAGAGCCGTTCAGGATGGCGGTGCTGCAATCCGTTATTTACGAGAATTTCCAGAAGAGTTTGGTATTAATCCCGACCAAATTTTCATGTGGGGCTCCAGTGCTGGTGCATTGATAGCCCTTCATTTAAGCTATTTGGATGATGAAGATAGACCTCTTGCAACTTATGGAGGTGGAGGAGATCCTGATTTAGGCTGCCCCATCTGTGAGGGGAATGACTACATGCATGATCCAAAGCCTAATGCAATTGTTAGTTGCTGGGGAGCTATTGGAGACTTGAATTGGATTGATGCTGATGATACCGTCCCAGCAATTATGTTCCATGGTACAGCTGATCTTATTGTTCCCTTTAATTCAGGATTACCATTTACACTGAATATTACTTTACCAATTGTCTATGGATCTAATCTTATCCATGATCGTTTAGATGAGGTAGGGATTGAAAATGAATTATATTTTGAAGATGGTCAACCTCATGAATACTGGGGCACACTTAATGGAAATTGGCTTGGCAGTCCCAATGAATATTTTTATCAGATACAAACCGATGCACATTCATTTCTTTACAATTATTTAGACTGTGCTCAACAAAATCCTTCATCTTTATGCTT
>CAZKFO010000050.1:0-8869 GCA_964552145.1 uncultured bacterium
AAATTGGAAATCGGGAGATATCAGCTCCTTTATAGGCTTCCAAGCTGAAAATAGAGCGACTCCACCCCCTAAACTCCATCCAGTAATGCCAACTCTCTTTATATTAATATTCTCCCTAGCAGATAAGGCCTCAAGAGCCATATACGCATCATGCACAATCATAGGTATTGTAGCAGAGGCCTGTTCTCCAACGGTAGACTTGACTCCTCTACTGCTAAAACTATGTAAACTCATAACCGCAATCCCAGCTTCTAGATATCGATCCAAATATCCGTAGTGATGCTTGGACCATCCAAGGCTACCAGCAACACCAATTACAACAGGATATTTATCTTTTTTGATCTCTGGGTAAGTTAGAATCCCATAAACCTCTTGATTTGAAGCTTTATCAAGATTATTTAGAATATCATAGAAATTAAATGGATTCTTACTATCAAAGATAATAATCTCTTGATTCTCTTTTAACTCTAATATCGCATCATACTTTGTCTCGTACATGAATAGAATAGCTGAAAAAAGACCAAGAACAACGATTATATTTAATATATACTGCTTAAACTTCATTTTCAGCCATTAAACCATCACGCTTAAGCAAAGCCTCAACCCTAGGTTCCCTTCCTCTAAATGCCTTATATAACTCCATTGGATGCTTCATATTTCCCTGGGAGAGAATATTGTTTCTAAATGAGTTCGCTGTATCTCTATTGAAGATGCCATCTTCCTTGAATTTCTCAAAAGCATCGGCCTCAAGAACCTCCGCCCACTTATACGACTAATATCCAGCGGAATAGCCTCCTGCGAAGATATGTCCCAAGCTACAAGAGATTGAGGCTCCTGGCATTCTTTCCATTAGAGCTGTTTTCTTCACAGCATCCCACTCAAACTCCTCAACATTGTCTACTTTATTATCTTTCCCAAACCAAGCCATGTCAAGATAGCCTAGAGATAGCTGTCTTAGACACATTGTCGCAGACATAAAATTCTTAGAATCCTTTATTTTTTGAAGTAAATCATCTGGAATCAGCTCTCCTGTCTCATAGTGATGAGCAAAAAGAGAGAGAGCCTCTTTCTCGCCAACCCAATTCTCCATTATCTGAGATGGAAGTTCAACGAAATCCCAAAATACAGAAGTTCCTCCGACAGATGCATATTTTCTATCTGACAATAAACCATGCAAACAATGACCAAACTCATGAAATATTGTTGTCACCTCTGAGAAAGTCAATAAAGAGGGTGTGTTTTCAGTAGGCTTAGTTAAATTACAATTAAAGGTCACATGAGGTCTCAAGACCTCTCCATCCTCCATCCCCTGGGATCTAAGTTCATTCATCCAAGCTCCAGATCTCTTTGTCTCTCTTGGGAACAAGTCCTCATAAAGAATACCAACGTGAGAACCGTCCTCATTGCTAACCTCGTAGACATTAACATCTTCATGCCATGTCTGTATATCATCAAGCTTTGAAAAATTCAATCCATACATTTTATGGGCAACCTCAAAAACTCCCTTTACAACACTATCAGACTTAAAGTAAGGTCTAAGAGAATCTTCATTGAAATTATAGAGTTTCTGCTTTAATTTTTCGCTATAATAAACCGTATCCCATGGCTTTATTTCATCTATACCATCTAATTCTTTTGCAATAGATCTAACCTGCGCTAAATCCTCTTTCGCAGGTTCATAGCAAGCATCATAAAGATTATCAAGAAGATTAAAAATATTCTCCTGTTTCTCAGCCATTCTCTTCTCAAGTATGTAATCTGCAAAATTATCATAGCCCAAGAGCATCGCTCTCTCATGCTTAAGCTTCGCAATTCTTTTACATAGAGGGGTATTATCAAAAACACCTCCGTTGCACTTAGTTACTGAAGCTCTCATAAGCTCCTCTCTAAGATCTCTTCTCTTAGAAAACTTCATAAACGGGAAGTAGCTAGGAAATTGAAGCGTTATAAGCCATTTATCTTCCTTCCCCTTGGCTTTTGCAGCCATTTTAGCCCCCTCTTTAGCCATATCAGGTAATCCCTCTAAGTCACTTTCATCTAACCATAATTCATATGAATTAGTAGCATTTAGGCCATTATTTGAGAATTGTGGCGAGAGTGTGGACATCTCTTCATCTAATAACCTTATCTTCTCTTTATCTTCAGGGCTAAGATTTGCGCCGTTACGGACAAATCCTTTATATGTAATCTCTGTTAATCTCGCATCTTCCTCATTTAATGAATCCATATGCTCATCAAAAACAGATGCGACTCTATCAAATAGCATTTGATTTAAATTTACATCATTACCGTATTTCGCCAACTTTGGACTTATCTGTTCTGATAAGGATTGGAAGTTTTCATCTGACTCAGATCCAAACAAATGAAAGTATGTAGTAGCAACCCTGCTAAGTGTTTTTGCAGAAAGCTCAAGCGCAAGAATTGTATTCTCAAATGTTGCATTTTCAAGGTTGTTTACTATCGCATCAACCTCTGTTTTAGCTTCTTCAATTGCAGCATCAATAGCCGGAACAAAATGTTCCGTTTTTAACTCATTAAATGGGATAGTCCCAAAAGATCCTGTGAATTCTTTTAAAAGCGGATTGTTTTCTAACATACTATTTCCTTTCTATCTAATATCTTAATTTAACTATTTTACTACTAAATTTACGAGTTTATTGGGAACATATATCTCTTTAATGATACTCGCCCCACCTATAAACCTCTGAACGTTATCAATGTTTTTGGCCATAGCAAGGATATCATCCTTTACCATATTAATTGAGACTTCTATGCTACCTCTTAACTTACCATTAACCTGCACCGCAATAGTCATTGAATCATCGATAATCTTGCTCTTATCATACTGAGGCCATTTTTCATTAAAAACTGATGTTGAATAACCAAGCTTCTCCCAAAGCTCTTCAGACAAGTGAGGTGCAAATGGAGAAATCATCTTTATTAAAATAGATTTATCTGTTTTACTTAAAGTAATACTTGAGCTCAATTGATTCATGCAGGTCATCATCTTGCTGAGCGCTGTATTGAATTTAATTTTATCTAGATCCTCTGTCACTCCTTTTATTGTTTTATGTATCATTTTCTGAGATTCAGATGAAGTCTCACCATCACCTTTTTCACATACAGATATTACTTTACTTAAAAATCTAAAAATGCCAGTAATTCCTTTGTCATTCCAGTCTCCTCCCTCATCGTATGGCCCCATAAACATAAGGTAACATCTAAATGTATCAGAGCCATAGTTTTCAATGAAATCATCAGGTGAAACTGTGTTTCCTCTTGATTTAGACATCTTTGCGCCATCTTTAGTGATAATCCCTTGATGAAATAATCTTTTAAAGGGTTCATCGAAATTTATATGCCCCATATCTCGGAGAGCTTTTGTCATGAAACGTGCATAGAGCAGATGCATAGTTGCATGTTCAGAGCCACCTATATATATATCAACAGGAAGCATCTTATTTATAATTTCACTATCAAAAGGCTTATCACTATTTAAATTATCTGGGTATCTAAGATAATACCATGAAGAACATACAAACGTATCCATTGTATCAATCTCTGGTCTCCACCCTTTTCCGAATATATCCTCAGTTCTCTTTATAAGCTCATCTGATGTCCCTAGAGGAGAAGTTCCTTTTGGCTTATACTCAACATCAGCAGGAAGTGTCCATGGCAAATGCTCTTCTGGTATAGGATGTGGTGCTCCATTTGGATCGTAAACAATTGGAATTGGGGTCCCCCAATATCTTTGACGTGAAATTAGCCAATCCTTAAGTTTGTAGTTTATTTTTCTTTTACCTATATCCTTTTTTTCTAGATAGTCAATCATCTCTGATTTAGCATCATCAGTCGATAAACCATCTATAAAATCTGAATTTATAGCAATACCATCCTTTGTATAGGCCTCATCCTTAAAATTAGCACCTTCGCCATCAACAACCTGCGCGATATCTAGAGAATATTTTTTCGCAAATTCATAATCTCTCTCATCATGCCCAGGAACTGCCATAATAGCTCCGCTGCCATAAGAAAGAAGTACATAATCACCAATCCATATTGGAATCTTTTTCTTGTTCACTGGATTAATTGCATAAGAACCAGTAAAAACGCCACTTTTATCTTTGTTTAACTCGGTTCTTTGCATTTCATTCTTTGTAGAGGATTCTTTTCTGTATTTAGCTATTTTCTGCTTATTTTGATCAGTCGTGATTGTATCTACAATTGGATGCTCTGGCGCTACAACCATATAAGTTGCACCAAATAATGTATCCGGTCTAGTTGTGAATACCTCAATCGTATCTTGATAACCTTCCAAAGTAAAATGAACAATAGCTCCCTCGCTCTTTCCAATCCAATGATTTTGCATAAGTATTGTTTTTTTCGGCCAATCAAGTCTTGAGAAGTCAAGAAGTTCTTCAGCGTAATTAGTTATTTTAAAAAACCACTGAGTTAAATCCTTGAGTATAACCTCAGTCTTGCATCTATCGCATCCATTGTAAGGCTGCCCATCATTAGATGAAGAAGTGTACTGTTTTACCTGCTCATTCGCAAGCACAGTAGCGCATTCTGGACACCAATTAACAGGAGCATTCCTCTGATATGCTAAATTATTTTTATAAAGTTCTAAAAATAACCACTGTGTCCATTTATAATAATCCTCTTGACATGTTACAACAATATTATCCCAATCATACATCGCACCTATACGATCCAATTGTTTTCTCATCGTATCTATATTCTTTTTTGTGCTTACAGCTGGATGGATATCATTCTTGATTGCGAAGTTTTCAGCTGGAAGACCAAACGCATCAAAACCTTGAGGTTGAAATACATCATAGCCCTTCATTTTCATGTATCGTGCGATAGTATCTGCTGGACCATAATTATACCAATGACCAACATGAAGATTGCTACCAGATGGATAGCTAAACATCGTAAGTGAATAGAACTTGTCATTGCTTTTATCACGAGATTTTCTCACAAAGGACTTTTCTTTCCACTTATTTTGCCACTTCTTCTCTATATTCTTATGGTCATACATATATATTTATTGCTTCGCTTTCACTCTTAATCTTTTTAGATAAAGTATGTGTAGTAAATTAAAAATTAATATCTAGCCTTACACACTACTTTCTTTACTTTATTTATAAGCGTGTCTCTGCCATTTTGATTACTGATAAATCACGTAATTTATTTACTAGTTCAGCTATTTCCTCTGATCTATTGGGTCCCAAGTCTATTCGATATGTACGAGCAATGCTCATTGTATTATTAGAATTTTCTTGAATAGAATTCATTATACTCCATTTTTCTACTGATTTTACGTTATACATATTTATCATTATCTGAATGTCTAAATTATTTCTAATAACAAGCTTCCCCTTAAGTCTTTCAATTACTAAATCTGGAGTAGCTTCAGCTAGAGAGAAGAAAACATAACGCGATGAATCCTCTAGCTTATACCTTCGACCTCCTTCTTTCACCATCATAATAACAGTGTCCGGACCAAGTGATTTATTCACATAGCTAATCAATCTATTTGGAATCCATCCACCTGGATTGATTAAAACGTAATAACTTACCTGGGTCTTTCCATTATTAAGACGCCTAAGCTCCCATGAACCGACACCATCGTCTATGAATATAGGATTCTTATGAATTTCATTCTTCTTATCTATAAATTGCTTAAAATCTCTCAAGTTTTTTCTATTATCGATCATCCAATTCATTCTGTAGTGATTAACAGAGACTGTATCATTAAAGTTTGTCGTGATATAGTGTCTATCACTAACAATGGGAAGATCTAGCATCTGATAACTGTAGGTTGTATCTATATTAGAATCTCCAATAAATTCAGATTCAACGACGTGACTAGAGCCCATAAATTCCTCATGGTTTTCTCCATCTGCAATAGCCTCCATAATATATTCCATGGGAATAGAAGATATCATAGTTGCTTTAAAAGCGGGAATATTAACTCCCTCAAGCTTCTTTTTAAAAACAGTAAGGGAATCTGAATGTCTATTCTCTACATCCCAGTCATTATAATTAAACATTTCCTCTAAAAGTTCCCTATTATTATGATAACAAAAGAGAGTAGATGATGAAAATAAGATAAAATAAAAAAATAATACTCTCATCCAAGAATAACCTTCCCTGATAGTGATAAAATAGTCATAATTACTCCGCTTAGAGCTACTCCAATTACTATAGAAAGAGATGAGTATTTTTTATCTAATCCAATAGCATATGACATTAATGCTCCTGTCCACGCCCCTGTGCCAGGAAAAGGAATACCTACGAAGAGAACTAAGGCAAATCTCTTATACTTCTCATATTTTTCATGCTTCTTAATTGAACGATTAAGAAAATAATTAATAGTTTTTTTGAAAAATAGAATTTTACTAAAAACACCTATAGCCCACTCTAATATATAGACCAGCAAAATACCTATAATGGAATTAGATAAAACACAAACACAAAAAACTAATTGCCATGGTAAATTTAAAACAAGGATACCAAAGGGGAGGCTTAAACGAAGCTCTGTAATTGGTAGTAGGGATAAAATAAACAAAAGTAGATATTCATTTGAAATAAAATCTGAAACTATTGAAAGGAACTGATTATTGATTGATAATTCCATTTTTCCTAACTAGTATAGATTCGACGATAAACTATTTTAATAATGTAACCTTCTGAACTTTAGCGAATTTTTCTGATTCCATTTTAATTAAATATATACCACTAGGAAGAATTCTAGCATTCCAATCGAGGCTATAGATTCCAGGGGCATGATACTTGTTAGAGATAGTCTCTAAATACCTACCATCAATAGAATATACATCAAGAGAGACTTTGGAAAATTCTGGGACAGAAAATGATATGCTCGTTGTTGGGTTAAATGGATTCGGATAGCATCCATGAAGCTCAAAAGAGTCAGGTATATCGATAATATCATTAGATAAAGATCCGTCGTAAACTATAAAATCTAAGTAATCAGTCATATCAAGCGAACTTCTATTACCATTTATATCATATGCAAAAATAATATACCAATATCTATACATATCCTCACTCAATCCTATATCAATGTAAAAATTATCTAAAATCTCTTCAGGGTGCTCATAAATATTATCATTCACAATAGTAATAGACTCATCATAAAATGCAATTCTTGTGAATTTATAGTGTGATAAATCAGGAGTTAAAAGGGTATCAATTTCCCATGAAATATGAACGCCATTAGTTTCAGGGAAAGTTTCTACTATTGACAAATTAAATGGACGCGTTGGAAGAATATTATCAATAGAAAAAACTTCTCCTACATTAGAATAATATTCTCCTACATCCATACTGGCAACAACTTTAAATGAAGATAAATTTGAATTTTGTAAGGTCGCTACGGTATCAACGTACACATTTTGTCCTTGAGCAAAAACTGTATCTATAATTACCCATTCTGGCTCTACTCCAATACCTGAGTTGTCTACAATATCAATAGAATCAAACCTTTGAATTAGATAAAACTCATTATTTGAATCTTGACTCTCAGCAGCAGACCCATTAAAAGTTAATATTGCTGAGAACCCTTGATCATTTGGCTGATCTATTAGTTCAGTAATACTAGGTATACAATCTAAAGTATCAACATTACCTCCACATTCACCTGTACAATCTATACTAACAAGACATGCGCCTTCACAATCAAAATCTCCAGGCTCACCACCATAGATATCCTGTGAATAAATACATTCTCCATCATCATTAGTTGCTTCGGGGTCATAATTACAAGCCAAGTCATCCATACACCCTAAAACCTCAAGCTCATCGCAAACACCATCACTGTCAGAATCTAAAATACAAGACTCATCACAGTTGTAATATTCTTCTGCATGGTAGCATGTGCCATCATTCAAGGTTGCGATTTCATTGAAATTACATGCATTAGATTCAGTGCATCCAGAAACAACCTCATCCGGAGTATATGAATAAACCACATAAGATCCAAATCCAGGGCCATCTCCCGCACAAGTATAAGAGCCATCTCCATTATCAATACAATCTGCAGACAATGCTACAATTTCCCCATCTTCAGTTATATATCCGAGATCATATTCTTCCTCATATCGAGAAGAACTATCTTCTTCATCTTCAGGACTAAATGTAAGCTCCACATCCAAAGTCTCCCCCTCTGCCAACTCAATTGAAGTCCCATTTTCATCGTATGCATCAAAGGATATAGCTGAAAATACTTCTACTCCAGCATCAGAAGAAGAAGACTCGTCAATAATATCTTGCAGCTCTTCCTCAGATGCTTCAGAGACTTCAACTGTAACCTCTGTCCCCTCTTCTACATCTAAACCACCTGCAGGAATATCAATATCTACTAAAATATCTTCTAATTCAACTTCAGGAAGATCAATGTCTTCACTCGGATCATATTCATCTAAATCTTCTGATTCAACTTCTATTGGTTCAAACTCACAACTAGCATCATCCTCAGTTGCGTCCCAATCGTGGTTTATTGCTGCGCTATCTGTACATCCAACTACTTCATCGTTAGCGCAAACACCATCACCATCTTCATCATTATTAAAATCGTACGGACAACTATCTGCATCATCGCATAAGCCATCAGAATCAGAGTCTATCTCATCTTCAAAATATACCTCACCGGTCTCCGGATCTAAATACCAGAATGTTGGAAGGCCAAGCTCTCCCTCACATGGATCATAATCATCACATACACCATCCTGATCTATATCACCATTCTCATTAAATCCATAGCAGGAATCTGCATCATCGCATAATCCATCAGAATCAGAGTCTATCTCATCTTCAAAATATACCTCACCGGTCTCCGGAT
>CAZKFO010000050.1:8969-10634 GCA_964552145.1 uncultured bacterium
CACATACACCATCCTGATCTATATCACCATTCTCATTAAATCCATAGCAGGAATCAACGACATCGCAAACATTATCTTGATCCTCATTCTCACATGCCGGTAGATAGGAAGGTATTGGATTAGTAACCCCCAAAGCAACATTTTCACCGTCGTAAAGAGTTCTAGCAACACCATCATAGATAACTAAATTTTGCTCAGAAACAGAAGGTAAAAACTCTAAAACTGCCAACAAGCCTTCTCCTGAAGGTAAAACAGCACCATCAGAACCTACATACTCATCGGTAAATAACAACTGAGGTAACTCACTTATAACATTGATAAGCTCTGGACCATCAAATCTAAAAGAGAATAATATAATATCAGCAGTACTTTCATATCTAAGTTCTACTGTACTTTCAGTTATTTCAGACAGATAAAAAATCGCATCGCCATATGGATATTCATCACACCCATCAGCTAAACCATCAGAGTCTATATCTAGAGTATCATCAAAACCAGGACATTCATCAACATCACCACAAATACCATCCCCATCAGCATCATTGTCAAAATCATAAGGACATAAATCTACACAATCATCTAACCCATCCCCATCTGAATCTGGGTCGTAGGGACAAGTATCAACATCATCACAGATTCCATCTCCATCAGCATCTGGTGCTTGGCCGCCACACTCTCCCGTACAATCATAATTAGCAAGGCAATTTCCATCACAATCAAAGAATATTGTGCCATACAGATCTATTGGATATTCACAACTCTGATCATTAATAGTTGCACCTGGATTATAGTTACATGCACCAAAATCCGTACAACCATAAAAAACATTACCACCACACTCATCTAGATCATCAATTATAAGTAGACAATTTCCATCACAATCATAATTTTCTTCAGCGGCTGGGTTACCACAACCACAACCTAAATCAATATTACCTGCACAATCACATGCACCTTCATCAATTCCATTGCCGCCGCATTCACCACACTCATCAATCTCAACGATACAGTTTCCATCACAATCATAATTTTCTTCGGGGTAATCACAATCACCTTCATCTGTAGCAACTGGATTATAATTACATGCAGTAAAATCAGTACAACCTACAACCTCAAACTGATCGCAGACCGCATCCTCATCAATATCATCAATACAAAGCCCATCACAATCATAATACAGCTCTGGGTATTCACAGCAGCCATCACAAGCTATTGTTGCGTCTGAGTTAAAGTTACATGCAGTGCTATCAGTACAGCCTGTTAAACAGTCATTATTACCCTCTAGAGCACAATCACCACATTCATCGACAAATGAATTTCCACCACACTCTCCAGCACAATCTTCTATATTGCCATAGCAATCACAAAAACCTTCATCAATTCCATTGCCGCCGCATTCACCACACTCATCAATCTCAACAATACAGTTTCCATCGCAATCAAAATTTTGTTCAGGATATTCGCATGAGTCATTGTCTATGTTTGCCTCAGGGTTATAGTTACATGCAGTTGGATCTGTACAGCCATATATCTCTTCAGCTATTCCGAGAGCAGAAACGACCGTATAGAGATCACCAAATTGACCGCCTTCATCAAAGGTTAGATTAGTTTCATACTCCATATCCTCACTTGCATCATAAACTCTAACAACGACATCATTACCTG
>CAZKFO010000051.1:0-10611 GCA_964552145.1 uncultured bacterium
TAGTGTAGATCACGCTCGGAGCATAAACCAAAAAAAAAAACTTCACCAATCTTATCACCTCTCTTAATAAATGAGCCTATCTTCACAAGTCTTTTATAGAGATGGCCATATATAGTTTTGTAGCCATTACCATGACTAATCTCAATAAAATTACCAAAAGATCCATTGTATTTTGATGAGATTACCACCCCATCTGCTGTAGCAAAAACATCTGTTCCAACTTTAGCAGAGAAATCATGTCCCTCATGCTTTTTGTATCTTTTGCTAAATGGGTCAATCCTATAACCAAATTTAGATACTAATTTAGCTTCAGATAAATCTACCGGATAAATAGCAGGATAATGCCTAAGAGTGGACTTGTTTTTCTTTGCGTTAGACATCATCTCTATAGCTTAATAATTCTAAATTTGTTGAACGCTCAATAAAATCTAATTTATTAAAATAATCTTGAAGATCAATTTCACTCTCATCTGGAAGTAAATATTCAAGCTCTCTCATTGTTAATGATTTAGCAGAGTCATCTCCACCTGTACCAAGCTTTCTAACATCATCATGTATTTTAGGCAAGCTCAATAAAGCCCTCATATTATTATCCTGTTCAACAATAGCATCTATTTTATCCTCAATGCTCGTAATTCTATCTTCTCCACTCTCAATTTTTTCAATTAGGACATTGTTATGCTTCTGATGGTTCTTAATCTGCTGATTAGAATGCCAGCTTGAATAACTACTAGAAAAAAAATGTAGCACTACAAGATTGGTAAGTGTAAGGATACTAATTGAGGCCAAAATAAAATACTTAGATAGAGCGACCTCCATCATTGAGCTTTTAGAACGATTAAATAATATTATTTTATACTTAGTTTTATTCATATAATCGTCTGAAAATTAAAGTAATTTTCTAATAAAAAAAAGGAATTATAGTTCATGACTAATCATTAAAGATTGTTTCTAATGCTCTATTACTCTCAGCTATTTTATTGTTCATCATTCTTATTCTCTCAAGCATCTCAATAAATACTTTATCAGTAGACAAGTCATACTTCTGATTATCATTTTCAGATAAGTATTTACCTAGTTGATAGTACTGTAATCGAATATCAAACTTGTACTTAATTTTCTTTAATACTAAGGTGACTATAATATTGAAGCGTACAAAAAAATTAATAACTGTTTTAGAGTGAATAGAAATGTATTTTGAAATTAAATTTTTATAATCAAATATTCGCTCAATTATTGGAGTTAGCATATACTATTAACTATTAAATTCTTTATTTAGAAAATCCATAACTACATTAGCTGGATATTTTCCTTTTGACTCTCTCATCATAACTCCAACAAAAAAATTAATTAGCTTAGTCTCACCACTTTCTAATCTTTCAAGCTCAGACGGATGCTTGCTAAGAACTGTTCTGATGAATAATTCGACATCATCAATATTCTGTTTTTTATCATAACCAAGTTCTATAATAACATCAGCACATTTCTTATTGGTCTTTAACATCTCTGAGAAAACTTCTTTTGCTTTTGAATGATCAAGCTTTCCATCTACCACAATATCTACCAGCTCCTTAAGATTAATGGGAGAAATAGGAAAATTATTAATATCTATATTATTATTCTTTAAATACATAACAACATCTATGGTAAGCCAGTTATAGTATTTAATAGAATTTTTAGAATCATCCTGGCACATTAGCTCAAAGTACTTTTTAAGAGATTTATTCTGAATTAAATAATTTGTTTTATCTTTATCCAGAGAATATAGTTTCTCAAACCTATCTCTAATTGAATCTGGTAGTTCTGGTATACTTTCTCTTATCTCATCAATTAACTCCTGTTTAATAATAAGTGGAGGTAAATCTGGTTCAGGGAAGTATCGATAATCTTTAGCATCCTCCTTGGACCTTATAGATTTGGTGGTCATATCATTATCATCCCATAGAAGTGTTTCCTGATAAATTTGTCCTCCATCATTTAGCGCATCCGTTTGATATCCAAACTCATATTTGATTGCTTTCTCTACATTTCTAAATGAATTTACATTCTTAACTTCTCTTCGTATACCTAATTGCTTTGAATCTTTTTTCATCACTGATATATTTAAGTCTACTCGTAAATTCCCCTTTTCCATATCACAATCTGAGGCATTCAGCTCTATAATTATCTCTTTTAATGAATTAAGATAATCAATTGCCTCAGCTGCACTTGAGATATCAGGGCCACTGACAATCTCAAGTAATGGTGCGCCTGCCCTATTGTAATCAATTAATGCATTTCCCTCTAAAGAATGAATGGTCTTACCTGCATCCTCTTCAAGGTGCGCTCTAACAATATTTATTTTTTTGTTATCATGATTTAATAGCTCTATATATCCATTCTCACACAATGGATCATGAAATTGAGAAATCTGATATCCTTTGGGTAAATCTGGGTAGAAGTAATGTTTGCGAGCAAATTTAGTGACTTTATTAATCTCACAATTAAGAGATAAGCCTATAGAGATACCTTTCTTTACCGCAAGAGAATTAATCGTAGGTAATGTTCCAGGATATCCAAGAGTAACTGGACAAGTCTGGGTGTTAGGACTTTCACCATAACCCCACTCTGAAGATGTAAACATCTTTGTCCTCGTATTTAGCTGGACATGAACCTCCAGTCCAATAACCATCTTCCATTCTGATAAATTATTTTCCATAGTTTTAATTATTTCTCTAAAGCAATTTTTATTTTATCTATAATATCATCTAGCTGATCTAGATCCTTAAAGATATTGAAGTTATTTGTATCTATAGTCATAGTTTTAATTCCATTGATATTTGAAATCCAATCATCATAAAGATGGTTCAATCTATTGATGTAATCAGGGTCTATAGTTGTCTCGTAGTCTCTACTTCTTGTCTTTATTCTACCTAATAAAACATCTAAATCAGCTCTTAGATAAATTATTAAATCAGGTTTCTTTAAGAATTTTGTCATATTAATGAATAACTCTGAGTAGGTCTCCCAATCTCGCTTATCCATAGATCCCATATCAAATAAATTTTTTGAAAAAATTTCAACATCCTCATATATGGTTCTATCTTGGACCATTCCCTTATCATAGTTAGATAGATTATTAATAGCAGAAAATCGATGATGAAGAAAATATATCTGTAAATTAAAGGACCATCTTTTCATATCACCATAAAAATCAGATAAATATGGATTATCTGCAACTGATTCATAGACCTCTAGTAAATTAAATTTCTTTGCAACCACTTCTGTGAACGTTGTTTTCCCAACACCAATATTCCCTGCAATCCCAATAAAAGGAGAATCTATCATTTTATACCCCCTATCATTTCAAACCCTCTAGTTTCTAGGGTCTCAATATTAACTATATCATTTATCTGGATATTATTCTTTTTTGTTAAAATTTTAATATAATTTTCTGAATAACCAAAAGCCCATTCATCTTCTATGCCTTCAATCAATACACTATGCTCTAAATTTAGATTCTTTAATATGAATTTAGATTTTAGAATATCTGATAATTGCCTTAATTTTTTACTTCTATGCATTTTAACCTCATGAGAAATCTTTGATTCAAGATTAACTCCTTGAGTGTTCTCCCTTTCAGAATATGGAAAAACATGTAAGTAAGATACTTCAAGATCATTAAGAAAGTCATATGTTTCCTGAAAATCTGATTCTTTCTCAGAAGGAAATCCTGTGATAACATCAACGCCTATACATACATTTGGAATTTTCTTCTTTAAAGATTCTATCCTATCCATATAAAGCTTCTTACTATATCTTCTTTTCATAAGCCTTAAAATTCTATCAGATCCAGATTGAAGAGGGATATGAAAGTGGGGTAGATATCTTGATGAGCTTGAAATGAATTCTATAATTTTATCAGATAGCAAATTAGGTTCTATTGAGGACAATCTGATTCGTGGAATCTTTGTATCTCGATCAAGTCCAATTAGTAAATCTAAGAAAGTTTCTTTTCTTTCATTTTTGAAATCACCTAGATTAATTCCACTAACAACTATCTCATTCAAGCCTTTATTTTCTAAAGATTTGACAGTCTCTATAACTTGAGAAACTCTCGCGCTCCGGCTTTTACCCCTAGCCATTGGAATCGTACAGAATGAGCATTTATAATCACATCCATCTTGCACTTTAATAAAGGATCGGACTCTCTCATTCTCAGAAAATGAAATTTTAAAATCATGGATATCATTAAACTTAGATGTGTATATGTGAGTATCATCCATATCCTTCATAATAATATCCGCAATATCCATCTTACTATCAGAGCCTACAACCAAGCTAATATCTTTATTCTCTGACAATTCTTTTGACTTCAGCTGTGCGTAACATCCCGTAACTACTATATACGCATCTGGGTTTTTCCTTTTTAAAGATTTTACAAGTTTATCACATTTTATATTTGCGTTCTCAGTGACAGAGCATGTATTTATAACATATATGTCCGCAAAGTCATCAAACGAAACTAGAGATATTCCCTTATCTTGAAACTTACGTGATAGCATGGACGTCTCAGTAAAGTTGACTTTGCATCCTAATGTATGTAAAGCGGCTGTATTATATGGTGAACTCATATCTCTTATATTTATCAATAAATAACATCATTAAGTTATAATTTTTCTAGCACTTTTTCCATTCTATAATGAAGTATAGACGCAAAACCAAGTTCTGATCTATTTACCTTTGTATATCCATTCTTCTCATAGAATTTAATTGCGTTTTCTCTTGCATTTAAGAATACATTTGTTACGTTGTGTTCTATAGCAATTTTTTCAAGTTCAGATACAATTCTGCTCCCTACTCCTTTTCTAGAAAATTGCTTTTTAACTGCCATGTATCTTATTTGGGCAACCTTATTAATAAAGTGTATTCTACCTATAGCAATAATCTTCTTATCAATTAGCGCAGCTCTATGAAAGGATGTTGACTCTAAATCATCAAGCTCAGACCCTTTTCTCCCACCCCAAGGCCGTCTAAGAAGAGACCATCTTAGATTATAATATTGCTCCATTTCCGCTTCTGTCTTTGGAGTGATGATAGACGGCATCTACTTAATGTAGTTTGAGGGGTTTGCAGTATTTTTTGCATCACACTCTTTCCAGTAGTAGCACCAGTTACACAGATTTGATTCTCTAGCCTCAAAATCATCTTCCTCTATCGCTACATTAATTTGCTCTATACTATTAACAATATTACCTTCAAGCTCTATCTCATCATCTTCAGAGAAACTCGTGCTTACTTGATTCCCCGATCGAAGATAGTAGTGAGATAAAGATATCTGATCTGAATTCTTAAAATTACTTTTCATGGCAAGATGATAGATCCCCATCTGCATATCAGCTTTCAAGGAAGATTCTGATAGCTCCCTCTTACCTGTTTTATAATCAAGCACAATAAACTCAGAGTTGATTTGATCTATTCTATCTAGTACACTGATAAACTGATAATCTTTAATCTTAAACTTTAGTCTCTCCTCTACCTTGTATACTGGTTGATTAAAATTTGGACCAAATTTATTATAGTACTCTATTAAAAACTTCATCCCCATTGTGTAGTAGTCACTCTTGTTTAGTATGGAGTATTTAAGTGTTCTAATATTACTATGCCAGCTATCATGCCATAGATCTTTATACTTATCTAATATATTATCTAAAGAATAGTATGATTTATCATGCTTGATTTTAAGATGATATATCCACTCGAGGGTATGATGGACTAGCTTTCCAAGAAATGCCTCTGCACCTTCATCATCCTTTATAATCCGATCTATATAGTATAGCTTATACCTTTTAGGGCAGCTGTTAAATAAATTAATTTTTGAATATGAGTAGATATTTTCTCCTAAGAATGAATTGCTATAGACCTTGCTTAATTAGCATAAAATTCCCGAAGCCATTTCTATCTAAAAATGTAAATTTTATCCCAGATGGATATGTCCAAACCTCATAGACTCCATCTGATTGACTTGAATACACATTGCGACTATCAGGTTTTCCATAGATAATGTAGATTCTTCCTTTATCTGTTCTCCATCCTTTATTGAAATCTGAGAAATTTAGATTTACATATTTTATTCTATCTGTAAACTCTTCAAGCAATTCATTCTCAACAGTAGACTGGTCTGGATCTTTACTTTCCCAGAAATTTGATATATACTCAAACTTTTCTTCAATATCCATATCCTTCAATGCTTTAATATCTGAAATTGGAAGAATATACCTCATCACGCCAATGACTTCATCTATATCTTGAGACCACAAATCATATTTTTCGTTATGAATAAAAAATGATTTAGATGTCTTTTTACCCATAATATTAAGAGTCGTGCTAATCTTTCCATAGTAATCAGATGGAAGCTCAAAATCAATCACATAGAATCCCTCACTGTTTAATTTGAGGTCTGAAAACAGAATCTTATTTTTTTTCTTATAGTTCTCAATCTTTAATTCTAATTCCTTGATGATATCTTTATTATGAAAATACTGAAAAGATAGACGTATTTTATTGTTTCCTAAGGCTACTAATTTATTAATCTCTTCCATTGTGACATTCTGCTTTGAATCTGTATTTTCCTTATATATTAAAACTTGACCGAAGCCATTATCCAATGAAAGTAACAGCTTATCCCTAAAGCTATAGGTGTTATTATTATCAAGATCCTGAACATTAATTTTTAGATTATAGCTTCCCTCTTGTAGAGAAATTTGTTTGTGAAATTCAAGCATCCTTTCGGCTGAGCGAGTATCGATATAAGATGTCTCTGCAATAATATCTTTCCACGATTCTTGCATTATTATTGAGTCCTTATCATTGTCAAATAATTGTACGGTGGTTAGTACATTCGCCTCGAAAGAGTTCTTGCTACTAATAAAAACAAAGTGATCATTGCTAATCTTATATTTAATAGATATATCAAATAGTTTTGTATTGTAGTTATAAACTTGCTTCGTTGATACATCTACAATATTTGACTTCTTTACATCTTCTTGATTCTTTTTCTTAAAGCTACAAGAAAAGAGTATCAGCAATATAAATACCCTAATTATTATCATGGTATTCTCCCCAGTTGTATAATGAAATCCCTTCTCTTGTCATAAACCACACCCAGTCTCTATCACAGCCAATACTGAAAATATTTTTTCCCTGAATACCATCTCTATGATTGTAATACCATGACTCATTGTTATTCAAATCCACTAACCGAGCTCTATTTACTAAGTTTAACCATATATAATGACCTGATATTTTAAAATTTCGAACATTACCATTAGAAACAATTTTCTTTAACTTCGATTTTGGATTAATTAGGTTTAATTTAAAAACTCCTGTATTTGACAAGCAATAGAGGTTGTTATCTACAATATCAATTTGCTTAGAAATCATTTCTGACAATAGCAGGATATTATCTGATTCTAAATTCACTCTTAAAATTCCTATATCTGAAGCAACGAACAGATAATCTACATCCTTTTTACTACATTCACCATCACAGCTCCCGTAGCAATCAGTCAATTTAAGATGCTCCTCACCACTCTCTGTACATACATAGTATGCTTGGTCTCTAGCTATTTTAATATCATATACTTGATTTTTAGATAGCGCATTAAACTTTCCTTCAACTACAGAAAAAGATTCTATATCTATCTCATTAATTCCATTAATTGTTGCAACAAAAATACGCTCATCATTTTTCTCTATTTTCCACACCGCATCATCGTTTAGACCATTAGAGCGGTCAATTCTCTCCCATTTATTACTCCAACCAGGAGCTGTGCTTGTTGGAGATGGCGTGATATTTGTGTGAATTAATCTGTTTATATCATGTTTAAAGATACCATTCACGGTACCCATAAAGATATAATCATCCGTGGTTTCTAGATCATTAATATCTTTAGTGATAATCTCAATAGACTCAGACGTTTTAAATTTTCTCCAAATTCCTTCGTCTTCGTTCCAGTAGGTTAGAAATACATCTTCCTCTTCAGTGAAATAGTCTATCATATTAATCTCATATTGTCCAGTTCTTTTGTAGCTACTATCAAAGAACCACCAGTTTCCATTATCATCTATATATGAATCTGATATAATACCATCCTTTAATCCAGGGTCTAAAAAATTTAATTTGCTTGTATTCTTCCATGAGTAAAATAAAAATCCACGATTAGTTCCAATCCAGTAGTAGTTATCACTGTCCTCGTATACAACAGTGGGAACAACCTGCTTACCATCTTTATCAAAGAATACTGAGTAGTTTCTATAGCTATAGTCAACGTTATCTATTTTGTATCCGATTGACCAATCTGGATCTGGAATATAGTGTTTTGATATATCTATATTCTTCCCTGCATCTCCATACATTGAGCTTCCCCAGTTTATATACTTAGACTCATCTAATGCCTCTTGCAGCTTCACAAACCTACCCGAAAAAGAATCTACCGGCACAATATTATTTCCATTTCGTATCCATATGTAGTTTGGAGAGCTACCGATATCATCTATAATAGATAGATTATAGTCAATAAGGTCAGATATAGAGAGCTCTCTGTACGAAAAGCTAGTTAGTGATTTATAGCTTACCCCCTGATCATGCACGACCCATATATAATCGCTATAATTATCAAAGTATATATGCTTTATATTGAGAGAAGGAAGATCGCTTGATAGATAGAGGTCGTATATAAATTCCTCTGTCATCTTATCGTAAGTAAAAATTCCATTTAGGGTACCAAATAGAACTCTGTAGTTATCTTCTGTGATTGATTGTATTTGACCTGGGTTTTTAAGGATATACCAATCTTCTTCATCATAAAAAAAATTTGATGATGAGTATATAAGACTAATAGATAGTATAAATACAAATACTCTCATTGATGATGTAAATTAATAAAAAAGGCCGTTAAAATAACGGCCTTTTTTAGATTATATTTTAAAAAGCGTATACTATCTAACCAAAGTTAGATTCTTAGATATCGCTCTCTCTGGAGTTATCAGCTTATATATATAAACACCAGATGAAACAAACTCACCATATATAGATGTGCCATCCCAGACCATTGAGTATGTTCCCTCAGTGTACAGACCTTGAGTAACAACATCCACAAGCCTTCCATTTAGATCGTATATCTCAAGAGATATCTCAGATAGACTAGGCACCGTAAACGAGATAGTCGTCTGAGGGTTAAATGGATTTGGATAGTTTTGATACAGCTCGAACGAGCCTGGAGCAAATATATCATTAGATAGAGGGTTATCACCTCCAGTATGCTGGAAAACCGCTGAGGTGCAGCCAGCTCCATCTAGTGATGAAACAGTAATCTGATCAGATCCAGGATCTATTGAGATGCTTCCCATCTCAAATCCATCCCAGAAACCTGGGATAGTACCCGCACCATAGAAAGCGTCTGATGAGTACTCGAAGCAGGTCGCATCGGTCTCATCATCACACTCATCCCAGTCTACGCTCCAAGAGATAGAATATGTAGCCATTGAGATACTAGATCCATCTACCGTAACAGCTGCTCCTATAAGCGGTGCAGCCTCTGTAATATCTGTCCCGGTTCCCTCACCGCATGCTGCGTAGTATTTCACGCTCTCTACGGTGTATCCTCCATAGATATAGGCAGGCTGATCTTGACATGATAGGTCATATGAATCAGCTGTATCACCTAAACATACAGGAGATGTGCTACAATCAGATACGTGTACACACGATCCATCATCGACATTCACTCCTAGAGATGCATCGTAGTTACACGCCGTCATATCCGCACAGCCCTCAACGAACTCTGGAAGTCCTGCCTGTGCAACCTCTTCCTCAAAGTCAGATAGAGTATCCTCAAGATCTTCTTCAACATTCCAAACATCAAATCCAGCTTCCTCAACCTCTTCTTCAGTTAGGGTCACTGTATAGTTGATAGTCGCCATCGCTCTTCCATCAGTAAACTCAATCTCTGCTTCCACAGATCCATCTGGAAGACCAAGCTCAGTTTCCATATAGCCTTCAAAATCATCTAGAAATTCTTCCTGTGCAGCTTCATCTGTCTCAAGTTCATCATCAACAGTTGTTTCAATTTCAGATTCAATGTAAACCTCGCAGGTAGAGCCATTATTTGTGATATCAGCATCACAGACGCCACATTCATCAACAAGAGACAAACCTCCACAATCGCCAGCACAGTCAGCTGTGATTCCTGGAATACAATTGCCATCGCAATCTTCAAACTGATCTGGACCAGTTCCATCACAGACACCACACTCATCAAGCATAGATGTTCCGCCACACTCACCTGCACAATCAACAACCGTATCACCACCACACACACCAGCGCAATCTAGATCCGCTGTACAGTTACCATCACAATCAAAATTCTCAGAAGGGTATGTACAAGAGCCATCATTAGCTGTTGCAGTCTCATCGTAGTTGCATGCAATATCATCTGTACATCCAGCTATATCTGTATCTGGGCACAATGAGAGATCACATACAAAATCCTCGGTACCAGTTGAATTAGAACAATATAGAAGTTCCTGTCCACACTCACATCCTAAATCTACTGCATCACCACCACACAC
>CAZKFO010000052.1:0-10560 GCA_964552145.1 uncultured bacterium
GTGTAACTGAACGGATGTCTTTCTCGCCAATCCCCATTCGATTGGCGACCCCAGGACGAAAGTTTTGGATGAATACATCCGCTGTGGCGCTCAATCTAATGAGTACGTCTTTTGCTTCACTAGTCTTTAGATTGAGCACAACAGACCGTTTGTTTCTGTTGTTGTTTATGAAATTTGCTGAAAATCCATTCTGGGTGTTTGCCGAGGCGCGGGTGTGATCTCCCCCATTCGGATTTTCGATCTTTATTACGTCGGCGCCTTGGTCACCGAGTAACATCGTTGCGGATGGCCCAGATACCATTGACGTTAGATCAATGATACGGAACCCATTAAGAGGCCCATTCATGCATTTAATATAGCGATGGTCATGTGGTAAGGTCTAATTGGCGCATGTTGGTGCGACCGGCCCGAGGAAGAACGCCGCGTTTTGGGCCAGCAATCATCGCGATATAAAGCACTATACCAGATACTACAGAAATCATTCCGGCTGCGCTAAGCGAGTGTGTAAAACCCCATAATTGAGGTCCGAATGATGCAGATAGGTATCCGACGACTGCACACACCACTGCTATTCCAACACTTAAAATAAGTTGTATAGAAAGAGTGTCTGTAATCATTCTCGCAGTTGCGGCAGGGCAGATAAACATTGCTATTACCATGATTGATCCTACTGCCTCAAACGAAGCGACGGCTGCTAACGCAACTACCAGGAAGATTGCTCCCGATGAAACGCGAGTGGGAAAACCCAGAATATACGCAAAACCTGGGTCAAATGTTGAAAGTTTTAGCTCTTTAAAAAAGATAAAGCTTGAGGCAAATATTAAAGCACTAATGATAAATAGCGTCGCTAACTGTCGAGGCATAGTTATCAAAATATCCCATACAAATAAACCTGACCATGTCCGAAGCTCTAACCAAAGTACCGATTCTAAGTTTCCATAAAGTGCGTGCTCAGTGTCTATATGTGCACCGGATGCACCCGTTTGTTCGAGAAGTACGATGCCACCTGCGAACATTGTAGTAAAAACTATTCCCATTGAAGCGCCTTCCTCAATGTTTCCCACATGTATTATTGTTTGGATTAGAACTATAGAAATTAAAACCGCGAATATTGCGCCTAATACGAGTGGCAGAGTGGCGATAGACCCTGTGAGTAGGAAGCCCACCACAATACCCGGGAAGACGACATGAGAAATTGCATCGCTGAACAATGCTTGTCGACGAAGTAAGAGAAAGTTACCGGCTAGTCCACAACTTGCGGCACAGAAGATCGCAACAATGATTGATGGAAAATCGATAGTTAGAAAATCGCCAAGGGTCATAACTTATGTGTGTCTTGTTTTAAAGCGTCTAATAATTCGCTAGAAATTTTGTTTTCAAGGTTGTTAGTTGATAGGGGACTGCAATCCAGTGCTACTTCGGGGTATTTACGTAATAAGGTTTCCCAAAGGCGTTTTTGACGTTTTGCATCCAATGCGGCGGTTTCTCCTCTAGCGGTTTTTCTGCCGTTATATCGAATTAGTCCCATTGCCCACATCACAAATCTAATACCCCAAGGTTTTGGTGCAAAACTACTCTCCAACCCGAGGAGTTCTTGTTTAACAGCAATAGTTATTCTTAATTTAAACTGTCGAAGCCCCCAGTAAACAATGCCGCGGTTAGGAGATAAAAATAAGCTCAAGAGGAATATCGTTGCTGCAGCGAGAACAATCACGGCACCCGCTGGAAAATTAGGGAATAATGCTGAAAACGCACCACCAACCCACGCAGCTATTCCGCCGAATAATCCTGATAGGAATACCATTCGGCTCAATCTCTCGGTCCAGAGACGGGCAGCTGCAGGTGGAATGATGACCAGTGCGATCACCAGAACTAGGCCAACAGTGGTTAGGCCAATTATTACAATGACCATTAATAATGCGAGCATCGTGAGATCAATTAGGCCTACCGACCAGCCCTGGGCCCTTGAAAAACCTTCATCAAAGGCCACTGCGCTAAATTCTTTCATAAATAAAATGGCTATGAGGGTAGCAAAACTGGAAATGATCGCCATCCATAAGGCTTCATCTTTGCTCAATGCTGCGGTGGATCCTAATAAGAAACTGTTTAGTCCTGCCTGACCGGAATTTTCTAAAGTTTGTATATAGCTCAACAGAACAACCCCTAACCCAAAGAAAACGCTGAGCACCACTCCGATCGCTGTGTCTTCTGGCAAGCGCGTACGGCCTCGTATCCACTGAATCACAAATATGCCCAGGCCGCTGCTAATGGCAGCTCCTATTAGTAACAAGGGCAAATTTCGCCCATTTCCGGTAAGAGCAAAAACAATAAGAAAAGCAAGTGCTATTCCGGGGAGGGTTGCGTGGGTTATCGCGTCAGAGGTTAAAGAACGTTTTCTGAGTAATGAAAACACACCAACCACGCCACCACCAATACCCAACACGATGACGCCTGCTAGAACAATGGTTGTATTATAGCCAGCCTGAAACGTTAAAATTGCATATAGTTGGTCACTCATCGTTTATCGCTATTTGATCCACAAATTTTGGTTCTGCGCGGGCCAAGCTTTCACCGTAGGCTGACTCTAGGTTTTCTTTTGTTAAAACCTTATTAATTTTTCCAGAGGCAACGACGCGGACATTAAGTATCAGGGCATAATTGAAATAGTTTACAACAGTCTGTAAATCGTGATGAACACAAATGACGGTTGCTCCTTTTGCTGTAACCTCACGCATGACATCAATGATGGTTTGCTCGGTCGTGGCGTCGACGCCGGCAAATGGCTCATCCATAAGATAGAGATCGGCCTCTTGTGCTAAGGCGCGAGCGAGAAAAACTCGTTGCTGCTGACCACCTGATAGCCGACCTATCTGACGGTAAGCATAGTTGCGCATTTGTACCTTGTCTAAATAGTGCAGTGCAGTTGCGTGATGTGTTTTTCGTACCCGTCTTGCCCAACCTATTTTGCGGTACAAGCCCATTGCTACCACTTCAATCGCCGAAATCGGAAAATCCCAATCTACACTCGACCTTTGGGGAACATAGGCGATATTTTTCTGCGTCTTGTTATATGTTCGGCCAAAAACTTTAATTTCTCCGCTAAGCCTTGGGACTAACCCGAGTATAGCCTTGATCATCGTTGATTTTCCTGCACCATTCGGCCCTAACACGGCAACGAGGCCCCCTGCTGGGGCTTCATAATCTAACTCCCACAGTGCTGGTTTATTGTTGTAGGAGACTGTTAGACCCTGGATGGTAAGAGGCGAAGTTTTCTTATCATAACCCATGGGTCTTACACAGTTATTGATATGCGGTTTTGGATCATTGGTTAGGTTTTTTTTGAGCAAACTGATTAGACAGTTTCTGCTCGTGCGGTCTACCTCCCAAAGCGCTGACAATGGTTGCCACGTTATGGCTAAACATTCCTATGTAAGTACCGGTGTAACTTCCAATGGTCCCCATTGCATCCGAGAAAATTGATCCACCTATTTTTACAATATGATTTTGTGCCGCCGCTCCTTCTATAAGTGCTCGAAGGTTTCGATTAGACACTGTTGTTTCCACAAACACCGCGCCGATCCTGCGCTCTACTAATGTATTTACCAGATCTTCAATTTTTTTTATTCCTGGCTCACTTTCGGTGCTCATGCCTTGTACGGCGAGCACCTCGAGACCATACGATCGCCCAAAATAACCAAATGCATCGTGAGCTGTTACTAATACTCGGTTGGGTCGAGGAATTGTACTAATTTCGGCCCGTGTTCGGATGTCAAGATTGGACAGACGCTCAAAATATTTTGCAGCATTAACTCTATAAAAATGGGCATTTTGTGGATCGAGTTCTACTATTGCATCAATCGCTACGCCGATGGCTCTTTTCCAGAGGAGTGGGGCCATCCAAATGTGCGGATCATGATATTTTTCTTGGAAATACAAAAGCTCGTTTTTTGGTAAACTGTCGCCGACCGATACGACCGGTTTGTGTTTGGCAAACTGTGCCATCATTCCCGTCATTTGGGCTTCTAAGTCTAAGCCATTATAGACAATCAAATCCGCGTGGACGAGTTTTTTGATGTCTGAGCGAGTGAGACGATAGAGATGTGGGTCAACGCCCTGTTTCATCAACGTTTGAACCGAAACTTTTTTTCCTGTGATAAGGCTCAGCGGTTGCCCGATCTGTGAAATAGTTGTCACTATCGTTTTTTGTCCTTGGGCCGGCAGTATCCAAGTCATTGTTGAAGCCAGTACTGCGGCTACAATTCCAATTCCTTTTAAGCGGAGTTCTCTAGTCAACTTTTTCACCGCGCTTAGCCAAATTCTTTCCACCATCAACAAACGATATAGCGTTGTTATATTTTCGCAAGTGCTAATTATATAAAGTAGGGCTATAAATATTAGGTATCACTATCTTTTAGTCAATCAAGCGTAATAAATACGGTTAAGGACTTGTAATTGTTGAGTTACTATTTCTGATATCGTGGATTATCTTCCGCCAGACGCGCGAGTACGTCTTCCCGCAGTAGTTCATGTGCAAAGTTTTGGGACGATCCTGGTTGATCGTACATCCCTATTCGTAGGTCATTTGCAAATTGACGATTTAATCCGTTGATTGTGACGCGGTCGCGATGCCCATTTTGGTTGGTATAAAGGTTTTTTAATGCCGAGAATTCGTTTGGCCACGGGGTCGGGGCGCCTTGTAATTCTCGCTCGGCAATGCCTAGGGCTGATAAAATTAACGCAAAACTATAGCGTTGACGTTCTGAAGGACTAGTCGCCAAAGTATCTCTCAATGTATCACTCGCTATTCCAAGGAGTTCTCTCGCATTGGGTAGGTTTCGCATCAAAGGACCCCAGTAAGTTTCAGGCATTCATACTCGAGCTCCGCAAGGCGTCGTCCGATCAAAGCTAATTCAAGATTTGGCTCCTCTTTTGATCGGTGGCGCATTGATTGTTGCAACGCAATAATAGCCCATCGGGTATGGGCCATAGTCTCCCAATAGTTGATTTGTTGGTGATCGATAGATCTACCCGAGTGTTTCTCGTAAGCATTATAAAATGATTGACGGTCTGCTATGCCACCTGCTTTTTGCTCCGGAGCAGAAAACCTCCAACAACGTGCGCAAAACCAAGCAATGTCTTCGTGTGGGTCCCCCCAACCAGCAAATTCCCAATCGAGAATGCCGGTTAGTCTTTTAGAATGCACCATATAATTTCCTGTGCGGAAATCACGATGACAAAGCACAATTTCATCTGATGTTGGTGCTTTACGCTCGAGCCACCTCAATGTCCACTCTATGACCGGATGAGGCTCCGGGAGTTCATCAAGATATCGGCGATATTTTGTAATAGCATCCAACGCCGGCGAAACTTTTATGGCTTCCAGAAAATTTAGTTGGTCTCCAAGGTTGCCTATAGCATGTATTTTCGCGAGTTCTCGACCAAGCTCAGCAGCAATAGCCGGCTGGGGGCCATTGCGGGTTATCCTATTACCAAGAGATTCGCCTTTGATCCGCTCCATTAGGAAAAAGGGTTGTCCAATTACTGATGAATCTCCGCAAAACCAATATGGTCGCGGCACCGTTATCGTGGCTCTTTGGGCAATTTCAAGTAGCTTGAATTGATGTTTTAAAGGCTGACTTTCCGAGAGTTTCGCCGACGCTTCACATCGCAGAACCATTTCGTGGGTACCTTCAAGGTTACCGTCGCCAATAGTTACTGTTAACGCCTGATTTTTCTGTATAGCGCCGCCCGGAAGAAGAAGACCTTCTTCGACCTCAACGCTTTCCACTCCGGTAATGTCGCGAATAAATTCCGCAAGCCCCATGTCAGTCCCATCCCCAAAAGTCCAGCCCCTCATTCAATAAGTGGCGCGACAGCACCATTTTATGGGTTTCCGATGAGCCATCTACTAATCTTGCTTGGCGAGCGTAACGATACATCCATTCAAGTGGTGTGTCTTTGGAATACCCTCGTGCTCCACGAAGTTGAATAGCAGTATCAATAGCTTTGTGCAGTGTCTCTGAGACGATAACCTTCGCCATTGACACTTCCTTACGAGCAAAATCCCCAGAATCTAGTTTCACGGCGGCCCGCATAGTCATAAGTCGGCCAATTTCGATTTGCATGGCAGCCTCACCCAACAACCATTGTACACCCTCGTGACCTGATAGTGTTTCACCGAAGGCCTCACGGTTCTTTACATATTCAAAGGTTTCTTCCAGCGCTCGTTTTGCCATTCCGGTCCATCTCATACAGTGAGTAAGGCGTGCCGTTCCCAGACGAATTTGTGTCACTTTCAACCCGTCGCCTTCGTCCATAAGAATATTATCATGAGGTATTTCCAGTCCTTCAAAACGGATCTCACAATGTCCCCCGTGCTCTTCCGGCCCCATAATCGGTATGCGCCGCACTATCTCCCAACCTGGTTGACCAGCGTCAAACAGGAATGCCGTTAAACCCCTTCGTTTATCGTTTGAAGTTCGAGCGATGAGAATAAAATGTTTTGCTTGACCTGCCCCCGTTATGAACCATTTGTGCCCATTTACGATCCACCGATCTTGTTTTTTCTCTGCCACCGTTAACATTGCTGACGGATCGGAGCCGGATCCCGGTGCCGGTTCTGTCATTGCAAAAGACGAGCGAACATGGCCATCAACAATTGGTTGGAGCCATCGTTCTTTTTGGGTGTCGGTAGCAATCTTATTTAGTACGATCATATTTCCATCGTCCGGGGCAGCGGAGTTAAAACAAACTGGCCCAAAAATTGACCGATTCATTTCTTCATAACAGGGTGCAATACCAGCAATATTTAACCCTTGCCCACCAAGTACTTTTGGCATTTGTAGTGCCCAAAGGCCTTCCGACTTTGCTTTCTCACGTAAACCGTCAAGAAGGTCTAACTTGATATTTTCGTGTTCGTCGTAGCTTGCACGGTCTGTTTCCAAGGGAAGAAGATGTTTGTCGACGAATGCCCGGATACGCATCCGGTAGTCCTCGATTTCTGGAGAGAGTGAAAAGTCCATTGCGCTGTCTACATTCCCTTTAGGCTAAGGCCGCCGTCAATAGTGATTATTTCCCCAGTAATGTACGCTCCTGCGGGGGATGTCAGTAAAATTATAGGACCCTCCAAATCGCCTAATTGACCGAATCTCCGTTGAGGAATTCGTTTTGTTATGAGCCTGCCCTTCGGACTATTAAGGAACTCGCGGTTTAGGTCGGTTTCAATATAGCCGGGTGCGATGGCGTTTACAGAAATTCCATAACGTGAAAGTTCTATTGCGGAGGTTCGGGTGAGTTGGTTTATTCCGGCTTTTGAGGCGGAATAGGCATGGACATGGTTTGTTGGTGTAAATCCGAGAATTGACGATATGTTCACGATCCGGCCTTGTATGTTTTCAGAAATCATCCGTCTTGAAACCGCTTGTGTCATTAGCCAGCAGCCCGTCAAATTAGTATCAATCACATGTTTCCAATCGGCTTCAGCAGTGTCCATTAAGGGTTGGTCTATAACAATTCCGGCGCTGTTCACGAGTATAGAAACGGGAGCAAATGCTTTCTCGGTGAGGCTGAGTGCGTCCTCGATGCTTTTGCTATCGGTTACATCTAGAGTGACTGCTAAAGTTTTTCCATCAATTTTTCTTGCCACTTCAGCACATTTGTCTCGGCGGCGTGCTGCCAACACTACCGTGGCTCCGGCTTTCGACAAAAATTGTGCAAAGGACGCACCGAGGCCTGAAGACGCTCCCGTGATGAGGGCAACCTGACCTTTAAGGCTAAGGTTATTTTTCATGATAAATTACCAATCCAGTTGGCGATCCCATGACCGATTTCGTCAGCCGAATCTTCCTGAATAAAGTGAATGCCGGGGACAGTAATCTCGTTTTGATTCGGCCAACTGCGGCAAAACTCCCTTTGCTTGCCAACAAGAATTGCTCCCGGGTCAGCATTTATAAATAATTTGGGAATTAAGGTCTCTGTTAACCAGTCACCGTATGTTTTTACAATTTGTGTTACGTCTTCCGGGTCACCCTCAATAGGTATCTGTCGTGGCCAACTTAATGTAGGGCGACGGTCTTCACCGGCTTCTAGAAATGGTCTTCGGTACTCTGCCATTTCGTCATCCGAAAGCTGTCGAATTACTGAACCAGGAAGAATACGTTCTACAAAGATGTTGCGGTCCAAAACGAGTTCTTCACCTTTTGGAGATCTCATAGCCTCAAAAATAGGTCGCGACTTTTCGGGCCATTCATCCCAAAGAATTGGTCTCACGATTGCTTCCATGTAAATGATGCCTGATATTGCGACCCGATTTCTGTTTGCCCAATCGAAACCAAGCGCCGATCCCCAATCGTGCAAAACTAAAGTGACATCTTCGGTTAGGCCTAGGTGGCTCAATAATCCGTCAAGGTATTTTCTGTGCTCCACAAACCGGTAACTGCTTTTGCCTGCCTCATCGAGCTTTTCAGAATCGCCCATTCCAAGCAGATCCGGCGCGATGCAACGCCCTAAATGTTCGACACGTGGTATTACATTTCTCCATAAATATGATGAGGTCGGATTTCCATGTAAAAAAACAATTGGCTTACCAGAACCACTTTCAACCCATGCCATCTTCCGGCCATATATCGTCGCATAGTTTTTATTCGTCGTTGTCATCCTATTTCCCGGTGAAGGTTGGTTTACGCTTTTTTATAAATGCGTCTATACCTTCCTGAGCGTCGTCCGTCTTTGCAAGGTTGCTGATTATCCGGGTTTCTCTGTCCATTTGGGTCTCAAGTCCACTATTCCATGTTTCTTGTAATAGTCTCTTGGTGGCCCCGTAGGCCTTCGTGGGGCCTTTTGAAAAAATTTCGGCTTGTTTTATTGCCGTGTCCATTAGGGTGTCGTCCGCCACAACCTTATCTACAATCCCGATTTCACGGGCTTCATTCGCGTCCAGAATTCGATTAGTCAGCATTAGTTCGCGCGTCCGTCGAAGACCAATTAACCGCGGTAAATACCAGGTTGAAGAACCATCTGGAGATAGTCCGGCAGCGGTATAAGCCAGCGTAAACCGTGTTCCTTGTCCGGCAATCGTGTAATCACAAGCTGCCGCTAAACTTAAACCTGCCCCAGCTGCCATGCCGTTTATTGCGGCTACAACAGGGGCATCCATATGGGCTATTCGCGCGATAGCGGAATGGAGTAGAGCCGTAATCTGTTTCAGTGCTATGCTAAGCTCGGCGCCTCGTTCGGAAAAATATTTCAGATCTCCTCCAGCTGAAAACATCTTCCCTTCACCCGTCAAAATGACGGAGCGAATGTCAGAACGTTCGTCGCAAGCAATAGTTGCATCAAAAAGCTCACGGGAAATTTCCAGATTAAATGCGTTTGCCGCGTCGGGACGGTTAAGTGTTAGATAGGCAATCCCATTAGAGACCTCGAAAGACAATGTTTTATATGTCAATTCAATTCCCTTCAAATAATTGTCACGCTGTGTCTGCGGCTATAGTTTTGGTTTAACCTTAAATCAACAGACAATCAAAGGGAGGCTCGGTAATGCAAGGCTTGATGATGGATAAACCACTCCTAATTTCGTCATTATTAGACCATGCTGCAAAGTATCATGGAGCCACGGAAATAGTTTCTCGACGCATCGATAGTTCAATACATCGTTATACCTATGCTGATGCGGAACGAAGAGCTAAACAATTGGCACACGCGCTGCAGAAGTTAGGTGTTGGTGAAGGCGATCGTGTGGCAACATTGGCATGGAACGGATACCGACATTACGAACTCTATTTCGGTGTATCAGGTATAGGCGCGATCTGCCATATGGTTAACCCTCGTCTTTTCCCCAAACAAATTTCCTACATCATGAACCACGCTGAGGATTTGGTTGTATTTGCCGATGTAACGTTTATCGAGCTTTTAGAGAATATTGTCCCTGACCTTAAATCTATTAAGGCTGTTGTGATCATGACTGAAGAAGATCATATGCCAGATTTAGCTCTTCCCAATGTTTATTGTTATGAAACATTGCTAGCGGCGGAAGACGCTGATTACGAATGGCCAATATTAGATGAAAACGCAGCGTCCTCAATGTGCTACACCTCCGGTACAACTGGCAATCCAAAAGGCGTTTTATATTCTCATCGGTCAACAATTTTACATGCGCTAATGGCGTTGACCCCCGATATGATAAATATCTCCGCCGAGGACAGCGTCATGCCTGTTGTGCCAATGTTCCACGTAAACGCTTGGGGACTTCCCTATTCAACGACTATGGTTGGCGCAAAGTTGGTATTTCCAGGCATGCATATGGATGGGGAGAATTTACACAAATTAATAGAAACGGAGCGAGTTACAATATCGGCTGGTGTCCCGACAGTTTGGTTAGGGCTACTTGAATATCTCGAACGCACAGATAACCTCGTCGACACAATGAAGCATTGCGTAATTGGTGGATCGGCGACGCCGCGGGCGATGAGTGTCGATTTAGAAGAAAAATACGGAGTCAAGGTACTTCATGCTTGGGGTATGACAGAAATGTCGCCATTGGGAACGGTTAATTGTCCCAAA
>CAZKFO010000053.1:0-6369 GCA_964552145.1 uncultured bacterium
GCTGGATCAGAAAAGTTGCCGCTTGTCGTTATCCAGAAATGCTCACAGAACTGATCGCGAAAGCGTATCGGGGGAATGTCTGGTCTTCCCATCGTTTCAAAGGCCATGTTAATTCGCCAAATAAGGAAAGGAAGTCCTTCACCTAGGTGTCCGAGGATAATTTTAAGGTTGGGATATTTTTCAAAAATGCCGCTTAAAATAAGTCGGATGGCTGCGGTCGCGGTTTCAACAGTGAACCCCCAACCAGCCTGTGCTATTGGCGGGTACTTGTCTTTATATTTGCCGTAGTAGAGGTCAATAACACTGTGGTTGGGAAAACCTGGATGAATGTAAATTGGTACATCGAGTTCGGCAGCTTGAGCAAAGATCGGCCAGAATTCTTCTTCATCATGAAATTTTCCGGCGGTCTGGCCGTGGATCATTGCACCCTTGAAACCATATTCTTTAACGCTACGTTCCAATTCTGTAGCTGCGCCCGTCGGGTCTTGGGTTGGCAACGTTGCTAAGGCGGCAAAACGGTTTGGCTTGTCTGTGACGACAGTGTTTAGTCGATCATTGACGGCGCGGGATTGCTCTGCCGCGTCAGAGGGGCTGAAAGCCTGCGCTCCCGGAGGGCAATGTGATAAAACTTGTAAATCAATTCCAGCGGCGTCCATCTCGCTTATACGCCCGTCTCCCAGGTCCGCAAGTTTTTCACGTATGTGTGGCGGGCCACCGCCGGAGCGGCCAGTGAACTCGTCTACCACGTCGTCAAGGTAGTGTTCTTCGATTGCTATAATTTGTGTTCCCGTTTTATCGGCCATATCCCACTCCCGAAATTATTGGTTTTGAATTTAGCAGGCGTTACCGTCTTATCTTTCAACAAGAATGATCAATTAGATCGGACTTAATATTCGGTTTTAAGTTGCCCACGTTGGTAGCGTTCTGAGTGAGTGTACATTGCGAATGTCTATTTTGTATATGTGTCTACTTCGGGTTTTGTAGTGTTTGCACTTGCAGGATTGGATCGGAGCACTTCGTGCAGGACCTTTAGACGTGTGTTTTTCACTACAACAATCAATGGTCAGAGGACCTATGAACGCGGTAGTTTTTAATATCGTTCGAATAGGGTGCCGTGGCCTTTTACGTGATCAACGATTGAGTGGTTTCGAAGTGCCATCCAGTACGTGGCGGCATTTACTGCTACAACCGATTTCTGATGTGTTTTTTCAAGAGAAGTGATGAAGCCGGAGCAGATCATTGCACTGCCCACTTGAACCAACACGTCAACTTCGGCCGCGTCAACAACTGCCATTGCGATTTTGACCTCTTCTTCTCGGACTTGCGCGGTATCAATACGGCCTTTGTTCGATTTTGCGATCCCGGTGATGTTGCTTACCTGATACCCGAGATCAGTGAAGAAGGAATAAACGTTTTCGTTGGTCTCAGGCGGATAGGGTGTAACGATGCCAACGCGCTCAGCTGAAAGGGTTTTTAGTGCCTCGGGAACAGCATCAGATGCTAACGTTGTAGGAAGTTGAACGATGTCTTCGACGTAGCTTCTCAGGTCCGAGGCAATTTTGAGGCCGTTGGGTAAAAACTCAGTACTGAACCCGACGATGACCCGGTCAGGTTGACATTCGGAGGCAAGCGAAATTGCTGGTTTCATTAAATTTATTAAATCATCGAAACCTTTTGGCCGACCGGGAAAGGGGAAACGGTAGGTTTGATTGGTAACGCCTGGCACCCGTATCGCCGACATTTCCGGTTCGGTAATAACATTTGTCGCAGGTAAGATGACTGAAAATACCGCTCGGTGGCCGAGAGCATCTGTCATTGCGTCACCCAGGGCTTTATGGCCCACGGGACCTTATGTTTTGATTTAACTGTAAAAACGAACCAAGAGTCTTTCTCTTGCACTAAACAGGTTTTGTTGGGCCGGAGCCTAATTGAAGTTTCCATTGGGACAGTTTGGCAATGAATGAAAAAATTGGAAAGTTTTATCACTAGCCAGCTAGGGATAAGTCTTTCTATAAACGTCTTCTGAAACAGGAGGTGTCAGGAATGGCAAAATGCCTGAGCGAAAAGCAATTAAATGATTATCGAGAGCAGGGGTTTTTATCGCCACTCAACGGGATCTCTGCAGGACATACTGAAAAAATTCGGAACGAAATAGAAAATTTTGAGCGTGACACCGGTCTTAGCATAGAAGTGGACCTGAATTTTAAGACGCATTTATATTTTACGCTTTTAGCAGCGCTTGCCCAGAACCCTATGATCTTAGATGCCGTGGAAGATGTTATTGGGCCGGACATACTTGTTTTTGCCTCGAACTTTTGGATCAAGGGTCCGAAAGATCAAAAGTACGTCAGCTGGCACCAAGACTCCGCCTACTTTGGACTACAACCCCACGAGGAAGTGACGGCGTGGATAGCTCTCACCGAGAGTAATCAGGCAAATGGTTGTATGCGCGTGATACCGGGTTCACACAAGGAAAAGCCACGGCAGCATGTTGAGACATTTCACGAAAAGAACCTGTTAGCGCGGGGCCAAAGTATTGAGGATATCGAGGAAAGTAGTGCGGTCGATCTCGAATTAATGGCTGGTCAGTTCTCGCTTCATAACGAGCGCACTATCCATGGGTCCCTTACTAATCAATCAGATGGGCCACGCATCGGTTATGCTTTGTTTTTTATTCCCACTTATGTTCGTTCGACAATTGGACGTCGGGGGGCGTGGTTGGTGCGTGGAGAAGACAAATTTGGTCATTGGGATGTTGATCCCACTCCAGTCCGGAACCGCGATCCAGAAATTTTTAGATATATGCAGGAATGCTACGCAAGATATGTTTCCGCTTCGGTTAATCAGGAAGCAACGGGGCTTCATAAATAACGTATGGGTGTGAAGGATTAGATAGAAAAGAAAAATGATTTTTAGTCTAAAAGGGCCTTTGTCAATTTGGTTTTTTACAGGTGTTATCGCAAAAAATTATTACCGGAGAGTTTTCAGATAAATCTTTAGTGCTCTTATAACTTATACCAGCGCGCCGCACCTTTGTGCATTTTTCCGGCCATCAAGATTGGTTCTAAAGTCTGGAGAAGTAATAGACCATTCTCCAAATTTACGTGTCGTCGTTGTCTTCCTCCAACCCAATTTGGAAATAAGCTGTAAGTTACAGTGAACGAAATTGTGGAGTAATCCAGCGACCATCTGCCGCCAAAGGAGACATAACCCTGAGCCGCTTCTATTTTTTCTTCCGATGTACCACCCAAGACATCACCGTTTTGATAAGTGGATCTGCCTTTGCGCATCATGGTAAAAGCATAATGAGTGTCTTCTCCTAATATCAGGTTCCCGATTGGGTCGGTGCCCAACGGATCAACCTCGATACCAGCGTTATCGGTAAACCAAAACCTCTTTAGGCCCCAGGTTCCATATAAATTACTTATGTCCATGTGATATCTTCTGCGAGAAACAGTTATTTGTTACGTATAACAGATTGAAGAGTTTGGTTAGAAACTGTTTATTGACTCTCCTGCTGTGCGTTAGAGGCTAATGAAAAACACGACACCTATACCAATTATCGTACTGACGGGCTTTCTGGGAAGCGGCAAGACAACCTTTTTAAACCGGCTTTTAAAATGTCCTGGAATGGAACGGACGGCGGTGTTGATGAATGAAATTGGCGCTGTCGGTGTTGATCATAACCTGGTTATAGGGGCGAGTGACGATATTTTGCTTCTTGAAGGTGGGTGCCTGTGTTGCCAGCCAAGGGGAAGTATTGCGGAAGGTGTTTCGAGATTGCTGTCTGTTGAACCAGAACCCAAACGAATTATCATCGAGACCTCGGGTGCTGCCAATCCATATCCAGTTTTAGAACTTCTAAGCCAACATCCTAGTGTGCCTCGTAAACTTCAATTTCCTCGAGTAATTACTGTTGCAGACAGTTTGTTGGGTTGTGACGTGTTAGAGAAATTTCCTGAACCCAGATTCCAGTTGAGTGCCGCGGATATTGTTGTCGTAACAAAGACGGAGATCTCAATTCGTTATGATAGAGATACTCTGGAAAATATTATTTCTAAAATAAATCCAACGGCGGTTGTTGTTGATGGGTCGATCGACAGCGTGCCCGATGAGTTAACTCATATCCTGAATAACCTGCATAACGCCAGCTTTGATGTATTACCTGGGCAAAATGTGGATAATTCGTTGGTCCATGGTTCCACCGAGTTTGAGGCGGTGGGGTTCACATTTGAAGGTGTTTTAGACCCTTTAGTGGTTCAGGATTGGATTGATAAAATACTTGAAGAATATGGGTCTAATTTATTGAGAATAAAGGGAATTTTATTTCTAAAAGGATATGAAAATCCGGTAGTATTACAATGCGTTCGCGACACCGTTCACCCAGTTGTAGAACTAGAAGACAAAGGTACCAAAATCGATAGAAATAGCGTAATTGGGATTGGATGGAATATGCATCCCGCCCTCATTCGCGAGGCGCTGGAGGCGCTGGCCGTTCAGGCAAAGTCTCGCACTGTGTGACTTGTTCCGCGAGGTTATAGTTTTATTAAATATTATTTTAGTCGGATGGCGGCACACCTTAGTGCCGCATTTACAGCTTCCAGCCTGATACTGTTTCGATCGCCCTTAAACGTATGTCTTTCAACAACAGTATCTTCCCCTTCTAAGGCCACTGCAACATAACACGTTCCTATGGGGTCTGTTGCATTGCCACCGGTGGGCCCGGCGTAACCAGTAACGGCAATAGAGATGTCCGCCGTTGAGTTTGCGAGACCACCCTCAGCTAAGCCGGATGTGACGGGTGCACTAACCGCTCCGTGTTGAGCCGCAACTTTTGTGCCGACCCCGAGGCCTGATGCTTTTGCGCTTTCGTGATAAAGAATAAATCCCCGTTCAATAATATTTGAGGCACCTGGCACCGATGTTAGTGCCGCCGCCACGAGGCCCGATGTGACCGTTTCGACGGTCGTTACTCGCTTATTGCGTGCACCTGCTTTCTGAAGCACTTCGGTAGCGAGTTCTATCGTTTTTGCAGGAAACACGAGTTTTCCTATTCAGTATTTCTATCGGAAATATCAATAATAACATTTTTCGGCTCGGTATAGAGGTTCATGGCCTCCATTCCTAGTTCTCGACCTATACCTGATTTCTTCACACCGCCGAAAGGAGTAAAGATGCTGTAGCGACTAGCACTTCCATGGGTGTTCACACTTACCATGCCACACTCTAAATCTCGCACGATCCTAAGCGACCGATTGACGTCGCGCGTCCAAACAGATGCATTGAGACCGTAGGGGCTGTCATTTGCCAACGCTATCGCCTCACTTTCTTGGTCAAATGGGATTATTACGACCACGGGTCCAAAAATTTCCTCTTGTGCGATGCGCATTGAATTGTGCACATCTTTAAAAATTGTTGGCTCAAAATAATGCCCGTTAGGACGATCCTTTGGACGGTCACCCCCACAAACGAGGGTTGCGCCCTCATTCATGCCGATAGAAACGTAATCCTTAACATTTTGCCACTGGGTTCCTGACACCATAGGGCCCATATCGGTGGAAGGTTCCATGGGGTCTCCGATTTGAAAGTTATTAAGGCCCGCAAGCATTGTTTCTAATATTTCATCGTGTGCTTTGCCCTCAACAAGAATTCGTGTTCGTGCGGAGCAGCTTTGTCCCGCATTTCCAAATGCAGCACTGATTGCCGCTTGCCCGGCCTTCTCAAGATTGGCATCCGAAAAAATAATATTCGGGCTTTTACCTCCGAGTTCAAGTGATACGCGCTTAATATCGTTTGCGGCGGCTTTCACGATTGCTGCGCCGGTAACCCCTTCGCCCGTAAAAGCTATTTTATTTATCAGGGGATGTGTTGCGATATGTTCCCCGAGTGCACGGCCGGGTCCAGGCAGTACGTTGAGGACACCTGGCGGTAGATCGGTGTCTTGGGTAATTTCTGCTAACAAAAGGGAGGTCACGGGCGTATTGCTTGCGGGTTTGAGTATCACGGTGCAGCCACTGGCAAGAGCGGGAGCGACCTTCCACGCGGCTGCTAGAAAAGGAAAATTCCACGGTGTAATTTGTGCCACCACGCCAACCGGTTCACGAAGTGTAAAATCCATTAGGTCCTCGCCCATAGGAATGGTAGTGCCAAAGTATTTGTCCATTGCCCCCGCATAATATTCAAAGACACGGGCCGCTGCTGAAACCTCATTAAGAGAATTAGAAATTGTTTTGCCGCCTGACATTGTCTCTGCCGTGGCGATTTCTTCTCGGCGTTCTCGAATGTGGTCTGCTATTTGCTGCAGTACGCGTCCGCGATCAAAGGGCAGCATACGTGGCCAAGATCCTTTAAAAGCGTGATGTGCTGCAT
>CAZKFO010000053.1:6413-10435 GCA_964552145.1 uncultured bacterium
ACCGGACTAACAACTGGAAAATAATTTTTATCGACGGCGTCTGTAAATTTGCCATCAATAAAAAGTTGAAGTTTGCGAGAGTTTTTATTGCTCATACGAACTTTAGGGCTTCGTTAGCAAATTGTTTTGCCGCTTCTGTTGGGTTATCAGCAGCATAAATTGCCCGGCCGATCACCGCGTAGGCGTTGCAACCCTTCGCGGCAGAGAAACAATCAGATATATTGCCGCCTAATGCGCCGATACCGGGAATAACTAAGTTGGGTTTTGCAATTCGGCTTTGCAGCCATTGAGCGTGGAGGTGTATTTTTTCTGTCGTATTGCCGGGAACTATAAAATGATCTGCGCCAAGTTCCACTGCTTGTTGGAAAATATGCTCCAGGGCATTATCAATTACGAAACCACCACCACTCGCGTTGTAATCCTCTAGAGGAAGATCACCGCCTACAAGAGGGAGGAGGCCCGCCTCTATAGCTCCTCCAACAAATGATTTCACCGCTCCTGGGCCGGCAAGTGGAAATAGAATAAGTCCCGTTACACCGGCATCACCGGCAAGTTTACAGAACTTTGGACCCATATCCGGTATATCGGGTCCGGCTTTTTGATGGTCGTATATGATGGGTAGATCGGTTACTTCGCGGAGTGCAGTCACGGCATTTGGGAGACCGAGGCGCAGTGCTAGTGTTAACCCAATCTTATAACCGATAACGCCATCCACGTTTGTGGTCGCTTCTACGGTTCGTAGAACATCGTATATTGAGTTGCTGTCCAGTGCCGGCATGACACCGTGACTCGTTGGAAATAACACATCGGTTTTACGTGAAGTTTCCGCAGCCAAGTCTTTGTTGTTTTCCATTTTATTCATTTTGATCCGTGCACTCTTTTCGGATGTCTCTAAGCGCTCTCAAGTTATTGATTTTCCTCCATGCGTTGTATTGTTCGTAGTGCGCTAGGTTTAATATCCTTGATGTCTAAACTTACATCGAGAGCTTTGATGCTGTGGGTTAAATCACCAAGCGAAATAATGTCCACGCCGATTTGGGAAATCGGACCAATGGTCGTTTCATTGATGCCACCTGATGCTTCTGTCATTGCACGCCCATTAACTATTTTAAGACCTTCTCGCATTTCATCGAGATCCATATTGTCAAACATAATAATCTCAACCTTTGCGTCTAGTGCTTCGTGAACCATGTCTAGCGTTTCGCACTCGGCTTCAATTTTGAAAGTGTGTTGTGCGTGGGAGCGGATCGTATTGACCGCATTTGTAAGGCTTCCTGCAGCCTTAATATGATTATCCTTGATGAGAATACAGTTGCTCAAATTAAAAATATGGTTATGGGCGCCGCCAATCCGGACGGCATATTTTTGTAATATACGAAGGCTAGGCCAACCCTTTCGCGTATCGGTAATACGAACTTTGCTATCTTGCACCATGTCCATATAGCGACGGGTCTTTGTGGCTATACCGGAAAGTTGCTGTATCCAATCAAGTGCGCATCGCTCAATCGCAAAAAAAGTAGATGTCCGAGCCTTTATTTTTAGAAGTGTGGTGCCGGGTGCAATTTCATCCCCATCACGAACTGCGTGTTCAACTTCTGCGCTTTCATCCAACATTCGGATGGTCTCATCAGCTAGCAACAGCCCACATGCTATACCGTAATCTTTGGCATAAATCTGTCCGGTTTGTATGGGGTCATCGTCGAGCACCAGAAAACCCCCAGTCGTATCGCCGGATGCAAGTTCCTCTCGAAGCCCAGCCTCGATAAAAGGGCGTATTAGAAATCGGTTTAATTGCATAGTCTAACCTTTCAAGTACCAGATTTAGTTGAACGAAATAGCGGTGAGTAACTAGATCACTCTGTGCCCAATAAATTTGTATAAATCGAGCCCTGCTTCATTATCAGTTTAAGTCGATCTCGGGTTTCGAGAATGCTGATATCATCCAATGGGTCTCCCTTTACCACTAGGACATCTGCCAATTTTCCAGCTGTTAGCGTTCCGAGATCATCTCGACCCAAGCATTCCGCTGCTTTGGAAGTTGCGGACACTAGTACTTCCATTGGGGTCATGTCGAGATACTCCACCATAAACCTTAGTTCGACAAGATTTTCTCCGACAAGTAAGCGGTGCGACTGGTCTGTTCCCATGGCGATTTTTACACCACGTCGTACTGCCTCTCGCCAAATCGGCAGTTGTTCAGTCATCATTTTTTGATGGATTTCGGCATCCTTTTGCTCTTCATCCCCGAGTTGCTGCTTCCCCCAGGCGGGGTCTTTTTTGCGATACTCAATAGACATGGGTACCAAAGCTAAAGTCGGAACCCACCACGTACCTTGTTTGATCATCTGGTCTATACATTCTTCGTCTATGAACCAGCCGTGTTCAAGCGAATACACTTCGGCGTCCAAGGCCGTACGAATACCCGCTATACCTTCGGCGTGAACCGCCACAGGCTTTCCTTTAGCAGCCGCTTCTTGAACCGCACAGCGAATTTCATCTAACGTGAATTGGGGCTCATCCCAACTATCTGTTACCGATGTTATCCCCCCAGTTGCACAGATCTTGATAAAGTCTGCTCCAGCCATCAAGAGCTGTCGGACTACTTTGCGTACGCCGTCAACACCATCCGTGACACCGTCGGGTAGCCAAGTCCGTTTTGGAATTCGCATTCCGGCAGGCACCCAGTAATCTCCATGCCCTCCCGTCTGTGAAATCATCGCGATAGAAATTTGTAGCCGTGGGCCCGCGATAATTCCTTCTTCTATCGCCTGACGGAAACCAGCATCCGCGCCGCCCATATCGCGCGCCGTCGTTACCCCGCAAGCAAGGGTTTCTTCAATGATTTGTGTTGATCGAAGCACGTTGTAGGTCGGGGAATTAAGGAGATGTTGGCGAACATCACGAGACCGGTAGGTGCCGTGGACGTGGCAATCAATTATACCTGGTAAGACGGTGTGGTCTGACGCATCGATAATCTGAGTATCGCTTGGTACTTGTATCTCTTTTTCGGAGCCTACTTTCGTTATTTTTCCACGTTCGACAAGGATGACGCCACGTTCTATAGGGTCACCGCCTAGCCCGTCAATAATTTGCCCACCCAAAATTGCATGCATGAGAGATCCTGTACGAATAAAATAAGGCCAAGAAAGGGACTTATTCCTCGCCACTCTATCGCTGTCAACCACATCCCTTCTAATAATGTCTTAGTCGATGGTTCTCATCATTTTTATTTCGTGTCAGACTTAGAAAAATAGAATTCTATAAGGTGATCAGATGCTAACCCTATCCTCCAAGGTTAAAGTTTTCCCCACAGGCATGCGTTTGAATGAATATGTCGCGTACGAAGAAAAATTTTGGGCAGAAGAGGGCTTGGACGTCGAAATATTGTGGGATGTGTTGCAGGGACAAATGGTGCGTTGGGGTGACAATTATAAAGAGCGCCCCCAAGATAAACCATTTGTTGATGGGGAGCAGACAATAGGGTCCGCGTGCGCGTGGGGTTCCATTAGTAACGCGGGAGCCGGGATGGGTAAATTTGTTCCTGACGTTCACGGAGTTTCGCCATGGGGAATTTTCGTTCGTGATGATTCAGAAATTCGTAGCCCCGAAGAATTGGCGAACGTGGCTATCGCAGTTGGCCTTCGGGCAGGTAGTCATTTTAACGTTCCGTTACACCTCGAAAAGTATTTGCCGCTCCAAAAAATTAAACCTGTTAACGTGGGGGGCTTTGGTGCTCGTCTTAAAACGCTCGTGGATGGAGAATTTGAGGCGGCGAGCCTTCTTCCGCCGCAGCTTGATATGGCGGAACAATTAGGCTTCAGAAAAGTTATTGGCGGTGAGTTTAAAACACTTTGGTGGGTTGATGAGAGATATCCACGGGAGGTTATGCAGGCGTACTTCAGGGGGCTACAAAGAGCGGAAGTTGCCATAGAACGCGATCTCGGTGCCTATCTAAACTTATGGCATTATTCCAATCCTCCAGAATTTAAGACGCAGGAATGGGACTATGACCGTTTCAGCCG
>CAZKFO010000054.1:0-10389 GCA_964552145.1 uncultured bacterium
TTGTGGAGTACCAATAAATGTAGATGTAAATACATTTCCCGGTTTTGTATATGTGTTCTCTGGAGAATCTATCTGCTCAATCACTCCATTATTCATAACCACTATTCGATCACCCATTGTCATTGCCTCTACTTGATCATGCGTCACATATATCATCGTGGTATTTAACATCTGATGAAGTCTCTTAATCTCTACTCTCATTTCTTGCCTGAGCTTTGCATCAAGATTTGATAGCGGTTCATCGAATAAAAATACCTTTGGCTTTCTTACAATTGCTCTTCCTAAGGCAACACGCTGACGCTGACCTCCGGATAACTCTTTTGGCCGTCGCTCTAGAAGATTATCAATTTTTAAAATCTCTGCTGCCTCGGAAACTCTCTTATTTACATCCGCATCTGAAAAATTCCTAATTCTCAATCCAAAGGCCATATTCTGTTTTACTGTCATCTGAGGATATAGTGCATAGTTTTGAAACACCATTGCAATATCTCGTTTTGATGGATCAATATTATTAACGACTTCATCCCCTATAAATATTTCCCCCTCATTGGGTTTCTCTAATCCAGCTATTAACCTTAGAGTTGTGGATTTTCCACATCCCGAAGGTCCAACTAGAACTAAGAACTCTGAGTCATTAATATCTAAATTAATTTTCTTGAGAATCTCCTGACTTCCATATGATTTACTGATATTCTTAAGAGTTACACTGCTCATATTATATCCTTATAATTTATATTCATAATTTTATTCTTTCACACTCCCCATGGTTAAACCTGAAACCAAATATTTAGATAGAGATATAAATAATATAGTAACGGGAATACTTACTACAACTGCACCTGCAGCATATAATCCCCACTGAGTTGATAGGCTCGCTTGAAAAGATTTTAGACCTAATGGGAGCGTGTAAAGCTTTGGGTCCTGAAGCACAATGGCCGCCACCACATATTCGCTCCAGCTTGCCATGAAGCTAAATAATGCGGTAATTACAAGCGCAGGAGTAGAGAGTGGTAATATTATTTTATAGAAAGCCTGGAAGCGTGTACATCCATCAAGCCTCGCAGACTCTTCTAATGATGGAGGAATTGTATCGTAGTAACCCTTCATCTGCCATATGCAAAATGGAAGAGCTGTAGAAGAGTAAATAATAATAAGCCCAATGTATGAGTTTATTAATCCTAAATATGAAAGCAAAATAAAAAATGGAAGCAGCAGCATTGTTGCTGGAAACATCTGGGTTGTGAGTAGCGCGGTCATTCCAAATTTTCGTCCTTTAAAATTAAATCTGGAAAGTGCGTATCCACCAGTGGATGCAAATACTACTCCCGTAAGCGTAACAACAATAGATATAAAAATAGAATTTCTTGCCCATAATAGAAAGTCTGTATCAGTAAATAGCGTAATATAAGATTTAAAGCTAGAGCCCGAATCCCAAACCTTATTACTGTTTGAATCAATAAAAGGCTCATCATCATTCCAGATACCATCACCATTTAAATCAGTATAGCTCTCCTGACTCTCAAATAAAGTTAGTGACTTGCTCTGGAAAGCATTATCCGTTCTAAGTGAAACTCCCAAAATATTAAGGACAGGATATATCGTAGCAAATGAGAAAAATGATAAAAATAGAAAAATTAAAATTGTTTCAGCTCGCTTATTCATTAGTATACGCCTTCAGTTGCTTTTGTCCGATTTAAAAAATATAAAACGAAGCTAAGCAGAATAAGGAATATAACCATAGATAGCGCGGCTGCATATCCATATCTATATAGATTAAATGCAGCTTTATAGACAAAGCTAACTAGTATATGCGTCTGATTTGAAGGCTCACCTCCATTACTGACAAGCCAAACAACATTAATATTATTAAATGTCCATACCGTTCCTAGTACAATCGCAGGAATCATTACAGGCTTAAGCATTGGTAGTGTAATACTCTTAAACTGCTGCCAACGTGTTGCTCCATCCACCTGTGCGGCTTCATATAACTCTCTTGGAATTGATTGTAAACCACCGAGCGCAATAACCATCATGAATGGGAACCCAAGCCAAATATTTGTTAGAATACAGGCGATGAACGCCTCAAAGGGTTGACTGAGCCATTGCACCGCAGACAAATTAAAATATTTGGTTATAACTAGATTAATTGCCCCATATTCCTGATTAAACATCCCTCTCCAGCTAAGTGCAGCGATGTACTGTGGTAATGCCCACGGAATAATGAGAAGTGTTCTGATGATTGGTTTCGCTGGAAGAGTTCTATTAATAAGCACAGCCAAAAATATCCCTAAAGAAACATGAAAGGATATATTGACTGCTGTCCATAGAATAGTCTTCCATAGCACAGAATAAAACTGGGGATCCTCAAACACCTTTATATAGTGGTGCATTCCAATCAATTCCCAATTATTAAAAGTTCGAAGGGAGTAGTTAGATAAAGATATAAAAATATTATAGAAAAAGGGGAAAATAACTACTGAAATAATAGCTAAGAATGCAGGCAGAAAGAAAGCGTATGCAATTTTATTATTTTTATAGTCACTAATAAATAATGGAGCCTCTCTAAATATCATCACCAATCCGATGACCAATACTATTCCAATTAGCCAGGATATTATTGTTGATTGAATACCAGGCTTAATAATCTCATTCATTACTGCGATCTGCTTTATCGAATTCTCTTGTGCTTGTTTCGCTGCTTTCTCTGGTGAAACTGTACCACCGAGAACCGCTTGATACTGCTCTCGAAGGGCATCCCATATAGCTCTCATCTCAGGAATAATCGGCATAGGGCGTCCCACCTCAATAATTTCTGCAGATTTTTGAAGCAGAGAATTATTAGTCACTAGTGGATGTTTGACCGCATCTATAGATGAAGGTTGACTGCTTAAATGCGCTGTAAAATAAAGCTGAACCTCAGAGCTTGTTAAGTATTCTAAAAGCTGTAAAGTCTTTGATAGTTTATCTCCCTTTGTATTTATATTAACTGAGTAACCTTTTGTACTAACCAGTGGAGATGGCCATGTTCCTGTCTCACTAACCTTTGGTATTCTAGCAATTCCAAAATCAACTACACCTTTGTAATCTCCCCAGCTCCAGTCACCATTTATAATCATCGCTGCTCTGCCTGTTTTAAACATCGCATTTGCAATCTCATAATCACATTCCTTAGGAATAATCTCATGCTCATCTCTAAGACTTTTTATAAACTCAAACCCTTTAACATTACCAGCGGTATTAAGGTTTGGCGTATTATCTTCATTTAATAGCCATTCTCCAAAACCTCCAAGCCAGGGGACATAGAAAAAGGGCTCTGTGAAATTCCATACCAGCCCATACTGATCAGCTCTACCGTCACCATCTATATCAATGGTCATTTTCTTTCCTATGCTAATAAGCTCATCTGTATTTTTTGGAGGACTAGTAATCAAATCCTTGTTATAGATAAGCATTAGATGATTACCAACGACATCCCCAATCATCCAAATTTTTCCGTCTGATTCAACGATAGCATTTGATACGAATTGATTGAAGTAAGTATCAGGCATCAGAACATCTAAAGGCTGTATAATTTCCATTGTTGAAAATGGTCCCACTTGATCTGATGGACCATAAATCAGTTCAGGCCCGCTGCCACCCATTGCTGCTGATTGATAACTTGAGCGCAATTCTTCAGTTTCTCTATAAGTCAGATTTATCTTAATATCTGTATGATTTTTCTCATACTCATCACAAACCTGGCGTAAAACTTTTCGATTTTCATAAAGCATTTGATGCCAGATATTAATCGTTGTTTTTGAATCTGGTAAGATATAAGAGAAAATTAGTAAGAAGATTATATTCTTTATAAAAAATCTCATTTCGTATGATTCAATGCTTTCTCTTTTGTCCCTTGGTAAAACTTTTGATGATACTGTTCAATCATTCGATGGCCAGTAAAATCTACTGCAGTAGCAATAGATTTACGCATTATCTGAATCCACTTATCTCTATTATTGTAATATGTTGGAATAACATCTAATTCTAATAAATCATAAAGTGATTTGGCATCAGCCGCATCATCACAGTAATCAGCAGAGCCTATAGCCCATCCATTCTTACCATGTATACAACCCTCTTCCCACCAACCATCTAGAATAGATAAATTTGGAATTCCATTTAATGTTGCCTTCATACCACTGGTTCCAGAGGCCTCATGAGGTCTCAAAGGAGTATTCAACCATACATCAACACCTGAAGTAATTATATGACCTAAGTGCATATTGTAGTTTTCAAGAAAAACAATCTCAATACTACCAGCAAGATGATGAGACTTATCAACAATCTGTTTAATAATGCTTTTTCCACCATCATCCTTTGGGTGAGCTTTACCTGAAAATATAATCTGAAGTTTCCCCTCTCCAATCTGCACTAATCTCTCTAAATCTGAAAAAATAAGTGTCGCCCGCTTGTACTCTGCAGCACGTCTTGCAAATCCAATAGTTAGAATATCAGAACTTAAGTTTTTAGCAGATTTAGAGTTTACATGATCTATCAAATGTTGCTTTTGAAATTTATGTGCATCAGATATATCATCATCTGATATATTATTTAAACCTAAAAGTAAATTAGGGTTTGTTTGCCAATTAGGTATTTTAACGTCAAAAATTTTTCTAAATGATTTTCCTAGCCAGTGTGGATGATAAACTCCATTTGTTATATAGTCTATATCTGAATCAGGAAACTGGTCTTGCGCGACCTTCCCGTGAAGTTTTGACACCCCATTAGCTGACCTGCTAAAATAGAGACCTAGCTCTGTCATATGTAACCGATTATGCTTAACCCATGAGGGAAGATTTAAGCTCTCTGGTAAATTCTCTCCAAGAATATTCTGAACCCTATCTACTGAGAAATGATCATGTCCCGCATCTACTGGTGTATGCGTTGTAAAGTGACATAGAGATTTAACCTTAATTTTATCCTGACCAAACTTATTAAGAAGCGCTAATGTTAAAAATGAGCAGTGTCCTTCATTCATATGATATGTATCAATACTATCATACCCCAAAGTTTCTAAAAGTTTAATACCTCCAATACCCAATAATGCCTCTTGAAGTATTCGATGATTTTTATCGCCTGAGTAGAGTCGAAGTGATATAACTCTATCTTCATCACAGTTTTGATCAAAGTCTGTATCCAAAAAATATACGGGAATTATCTGTCCCTTTTCCCCTTTACATAGATATTTATATGCTTGAATAAAGACCTTACGACCTCTCAGATTGATAGAAAATTTCTCTGGAAGTTTCTCTAATTCAGGTTCTAAATTAATGCGCGGGTAACTCTCTAACTGATGACCGCTCTGATCTATGCTCTGCTTGAAATACCCCTCTTTGTATAGTATTGATATCCCAACCATTGGAAGCCCTGCATCGGCTGATGACTTAATATGATCTCCCGCTAGTACACCTAGACCTCCACTGTATGTTGGAAGGTTATCAGAGATTCCAATCTCAGCAGAAAAATAAGCTATCGTGGTAATGTTTTGATCCATAAACTTATCCTCAAACGATGTTATTTTCTATTGTAATACTCTACTAATTTAGACATTTTTTGCTTAATAAATTGAGTTAGTTTTTCATCTCCTAGCCTCCATGACCAATTATCAGATGATAGAGTTCCAGGGGTATTGAACCTCGCTAAAGAATCTTCTCCTAGTATGTCTTGGATTGGAGTAATAACCGTATTGCTCTCGCTTTGATATATATATCTAATCATTTCCCAGTGAATATCATTTTCACTACAGCCAAATAGATTTATAAGCTTTTTCTTAGTGAGTGAGCTCTGATTCATCTCTTCATCACCTAGTGAATTTAGCCAACCTATAAGCGTATCATTATCATGCGTCCCGGTGAATAGCACTGAATTCTTAGGAAAATTACTTTGTGAAAAATTTTCAAATGGTTCAAACTGAAGAACTCTCATCCCTGGAAAATCACACCTATCTCTTAAACTTAGGACCTCTTGAGTGATCTCTCCTAAATCCTCAGCAATAACATTAAAATCTTCAATTTCTTCCTTTACAGCTGCAAACAATTGATCGCCTGGAGATTTTATCCACTCCCCATTGTGAGCAGTCTTATCAGCGAGGGGAATTCTATAGTACCTAGCATATCCTATAAAGTGATCTAATCTTACTGAATCAACCATTTCAAATAACTTCCTAAATCGCTTCCGCCACCACTCAAAATTAGAGTTAATATGTATATCCCAATTATATAGTGGAGTTCCCCAAAGCTGCCCTTCTTGTTGGTAATTACATGGAGGACAACCTCCTTGATACTCCATCTTTCCCTCCATATCTAACTGAAACAAATCACGATTGAAGCAAACATCTGCGCTATCATACCCCACATATATGGGCATATCTCCAACTATCTTAACTCCTTTTTCTCTGGCGTATTCACGCAAACGAGACCACTGATCATGAAATATAAATTGCATAACCTTTGCCTCAAATTCAGACTCTATTTTTCTGGGATTAAAACTTTTCCAATCTATCCAACAGCTCTGATTATTTTCATCCTTAAGCGCCCAGTACCTAGCATAATCATCAAGCCAGTAAGATTCTTTATCGCAAAAGCTCTTAAAAGAGTTAATCATTTTTTCTGATGCTCTAAGCTTAAAATCTCTACTCACCTTCTTTAAAATTGGCATTTTTGTTCTAATGACTTTATTGAAATCTACTCTGCTTAAATTAGGGATTCGATATTTATCTAAATCTTTAGTGTCTAATAGATCGTCTTGTTCTAGAAGCTCTAAGCTTATTAGCAGGTGATTTCCTGCGAATGTAGAGCTTGATGAATATGGTGAATTATAAAAATCTGCTGGACCAATCGGGAGCACCTGCCATATTCTCTGCCCCATTTCAGATAAATCATCTATAAATGAATATGCATCATATCCAATCTCACCTATACCAAATGGGCCCGGTAACGCAGTTGGATGCAGAAGTATACCACTCTTACGATTTAAATTTATTTCCATATAGAAAAAAGTTGATTATTAAGTAAGCAAATTAATTCGAATAACATGCGGATTAAAGAGATTTTTTATTTCGAGGTTATATCCTATACAATAAAATTAAAGAGAATAGTGGATTTTGTTAAAATCAATGACTATATTTATATAACGGAAAGTAACAATCTTATTAACATCTTGGAGGAGAACATCGATGAAAAAAACTATCGGTATGGTGGCTATGCTATGCATGTCACTATTAATGTCTTCTAACCTTACCAATGAACAGGTTCCACAGGAAAAGCAATCTGTAAAGGCGAAGTTAGATGCAAAAATCTACCACTACCAAAACAATCAATCTAGAGATAACGCTTTATTTTTCTCTGAATATGCTGAAGGTAGCAGCAACAATAAATACTTAGAAATATATAACCCAACTGGAGCAGATGTAGATCTCTCAGGTTACGCATTAGCAAATGTTTCAAATGCGCCATCAGAAGTGGGAGTCCATGAATACTGGATTTCTTTCGCGGAAGGTGCTGTCATTGCAGCTGGTGATGTATATGTGGTTTGCCATCCATCTTCAGATGATTACATCCTGAATGAATGCGATCAAACTCACAGCTACATGAGTAACGGTGATGATGGCTACGCTCTTGCAGCAGGGTCTGAAGATAGCTATGTGTACATAGATTGGGTCGGAGACTTTAATGGTGACCCAGGCTCAGCATGGGATGTATGTGGTGGCGGAGACACTAAAGATAATACCCTGCTTAGATCAGCAGATGTATGCTCAGGAAATGAGTGGAGTGTTTCTTCAAATGTTGACTCATGTGAGTGGACAGTCCTTGATAATAATACATGGGACTACCTAGGAAGCCATGATGGCTCTGCATGTGAAGCTGCTGCATGTCCAGATGGCACCGTAGATGATTGCTCTGGTGATGGCGACTGCGCTCCTTCATCCTGGATTGGTGATGGATGGTGTGATGGTGAAGATCAGCCTTTTGGCTATGATTTAACATGCTACGATAATGATGGAAGCGACTGCGGACAAACATGTGCGGACCAAGGTCTTGTAGATGACTGTGATGACTCTGGAGAATGTGCTCCTGGATCATGGATCGGCGATGGATGGTGCGATGGTGAAGATCAAGCTTTCGGATATGATTTATCATGCTACGAATGTGATGGCGGTGACTGTGCAGATGAATGTGGTGAGTGCGATGGAGATAACTCTACATGCACAGACGATTGTGGCGTGGTTAATGGAGATAACTCTACATGCTCATCAGCCGTTACATTCAGTGTTGACATGAACCTTGAAGGTGTTACTGGTGATGTTAAGGTGAGAACATCAACAGTAAATGGTGACTACAATCCAAGTGACTGGTTTGTAATGGATGACAGCGATGGAGATATGGTTTACACATATACAATGTCGCTTGTTGATGGGGTTACCTATGGATATAATTTCAATGATGGTAGCTACGAATCTGGAGATGGCCTTGGTGATTGCGCTGGAGGTAACTATGGAAACGATAGATATGTTACTCCAGAGGGTGATACTACCCTTGATACAGTTTGCTGGGAGTCATGTGAGGCCTGTGCAACTGTTATACCAGGCTGTACAGATGATGAAGCTCTAAACTTTGATGAAAATGCAACTGAGGATGATGGCTCTTGCTACTATGAGTATGCAGAAGCAGCAAATCTATTTTTCTCAGAGTGTGCTGAAGGTTCAAGCAATAATAAATATTTAGAAATCTACAATGCATCAGGCGCAGAAGTAGATATGTCTGGATACTCTCTATCTAGCTGCTCTAATGGATGTAATGAAGCAGATGTTTGGGATTACGCTGATAACGTAACATTTGATGCTGGAACAATGGTTGCAGCTGATGATGTATTTGTGGTTTGTCACGGATCTGCAGATGATTACATTCAAGCTGAATGTGATGCAACATTTACATACCTAAGTAATGGTGATGATGTATTTGCTATTACACAAATCGGAAGCGGAGTTGTACTTGATATTATTGGTACAACAGGAGATGATCCAGGAAGTGGCTGGGAAGTTGCAGGTGTATCCAATGCAACAAAAGATCATACAATCGTTAGAAAATCTTCTGTAGAAGGTGGAACAACTGATTGGGCTATGTCAGCTGGTACAACTGCAGATGATTCTGAATGGGTTGTATTTGATCAAAACACTTGGGACTACCTTGGATCTCACCCACACGAGTTTGTAGTGGATGTTGAAGGCTGTATGGATGCTAATGCAACAAACTATGATCCAGCAGCAACTGTTCAAAGCTACAATGAATTTTATACATCAACATGTACATACGCGAATTGTGCTGATATTCCAACTGAGATGGGTTGCCTATGGGAAGACGGCACTTCATCTGAATGGTGGGAAGGCTGGTGGAACTGCACTGATGCTGGAGCGCAAGTTTGTGGTTTACATGAGGTTGTATTTGAATTAAACCTTCCAGAAGGTATATCTGGCACTCCTCACGTAAATGGATCGTACAACGGATGGTGCGGAAGCTGCTACAACGCGATGGGCGATGATGATGGTGATGGCACATGGACTCACGTTCAGTATTTTGGTTCTGGAGAGACCCACGATTATAAATTCACTACTGATGGATGGAGTAATCAAGAGGACTTAACAGGACTTGATTGTGCTGTTCTAACAGATGGCTATTTGAATCGTCAATTCACAACAGGTGACGCAAATACATCACAGACACAGACATTCTGCTGGGGTACATGCGAAGCTACTTGTGAAGGAGTAGTCAGTTGCGAGGATCAAGGTCTAGTTACATGTGAAGATGGTACGTGTGCTGATACAGCTGATGACTGTTATCCTGACCCAGAAATGGGCATTATGTTTACCGGTGCTTTTGGTGGTGCACTTAATGATGGATATACATACACTACTCCAGGCGGTGCCGAAGCATGGGCTGGATTTGCTAATGAAAATACATCTATATACCCATTGACTTTTACGGATGGAGGCACATTAACACTTACTGGATCTAATGAGACTGATACGGACATTGAAGTTTACTTTAGATTTGAGTACAATCCTTATCCAGATACTGAGCCGAGCTTTAACACTGAATCTCTATTTATTACTGGCGGTGAAGAAGAGTATTCTTTAAGTATTCCATCACAAGGTGATAATACATATAGTTCATTTTTACTCTATGTAGTTACTAGAGATGTACCGGTTACATTAACAAATGTTACTCTAACTGGAAGTGGTGATGGTGGCGCTGATGATGGCGGTACTGGTTGTGCTGAAGGAACAGTAGATGACTGTTCTGGTGATGGCGACTGTGCTCCAGCTTCATGGGTTGGTGATGGATGGTGCGATGG
>CAZKFO010000055.1:0-10073 GCA_964552145.1 uncultured bacterium
AGCGGATGGTTTTGTAAGCATCAGTGTTTACAATGTAATGGGTCAGCAGGTAGATGTACTTCACAGCGGCAATATGACTGCTGGTACTCACAATCTAACATGGAATGCATCTAATATGACAAGTGGTATGTACTTTGTGCGTGCCGAGTCAGCAGATGGAGTTTCTACACAGAAAGTGAAGCTAATGAAGTAATTTGTATTTTATAATACACACAAAAAAAGGGGCGATACATTCGCCCCTTTTTTTATACGAGTAAGATATTATACTTATCCCTTATTAATAATTTCTTTGTACCGCCAAAAGCTTTGCTTTGGAGTACGTTCTAGGGAATCAAAATCAACTCCAATAAGACCAAATTTCTTGCAGTATCCTTCAGCCCATTCAAAATTATCCATTAGAGACCAGTGCATATAGCCATCAAGTGATACTCCCATTTCAATCGCCTCTTTACAGGCATCTATATGAGATTCTAGGTAATAAACTCTTCTCTTATCATCTATCTCATCACTATCATTTTTGGGGTAATCATAGGCACATCCATTTTCTGTAATATATATACTACCCGGATTATAGCGTCTATGAACATCAACAAGTATATCTCTAAGTCCATTAGGAAAAACCTCCCACTCAAAATCTGTTTTATCTCCTGCGGTAATCTCAACTGGAAGATTATCCTCTTCAGCTGTGTCTTCACATCGAATAATCCCTCTTGAATAATAATTAACACCTAAGAAGTCAGTTGGCACAGAAATAGTCTGGTAGTCACCATCTTTAACAAAATCTAATCCATTAAATAATCCTTTGTCCATCCAATGCTGCGCTACTTCTTTAGGGTATTCTCTACCATATAAAGGGTCTAAAAACCACTCATTAAAAAACTGATTAAATAGCTTTGTAGCTCTAACATCTTGATTACTTTTAGAGGCAGGCACTCCTGGTGTTAAATTAAGAACAATCCCAACTTTACAATCTGTAGAATTCTCACGTATAATTGGCACAGCCTCTCCATGAGACAGAAGAAGATTATGATTAACCTTAAGAGACTCATAGAATAGTTGTTCGCCAGGCGCATGGATTCCATCTTTATAGCCACAGTTAGATATCACCCATGGCTCATTATGCGTAATCCAATATTTAACGATATCGCCGTACTCTCTAGATACAATATCTGAGTAATCTAAAAAGTATTTAATGCAATCTCGATTAGTCCATCCTCCCTTCTCTAAAAAAATCTGAGGAATATCCCAATGGTTGAGAGTTAAAAATGGTTCGATATCACGATTGAGCAAATTATCAATCAATCTTCTATAAAAATCAAGTCCCTTTTGATTTTTAGTTTTTAAATCGCTCATTACAATTCGAGGCCATGAGATTGAGAATCGATAGCAATCAACACCCAATTCATCTAAAAAATTAAAATCCTCATTAAATCTATTATAGTGGTCACATGCAACCTTCCCATGATCAGAGTTTTTAATCTTATCCGGGGTATCACAAAACTCATCCCATATGGACCTTATTTTATCATCAATATCATTTGAACCTTCAATCTGAAAACTAGAGGTTGCTACGCCCCACATAAAATTATCTTTCACTATCTTTACTCTCCTTATTATTTTTAAACCAATCTGATTTTGATGCACTAATTAAACTTTTCGTATATTTATCCTTTGGACTCTCTATAATTTCCTTAGCTGAACCTGATTCAACAACCCGTCCCTTTTTAAGGACTATCATATGATCTGAGCAGACTGCTGCAGATGCTATATCATGGGTAATTAACATAATCCCAGTATTATATTTCTCTTTAAGCTTATTAAAAAGCATTAGAATATCATTCCGTATAGATACATCAAGCATAGAGGTTGGTTCATCAGCGATAATAAGCTTTGGATGTGAACAAAGTGCCCTTGCTATACAAACCCTCTGACATTCTCCACCTGACATTTCATGAGGATATTTATTTAAAAATTCTTCTGCTGGATCAAGCTCCACCATTTCAAGTATCTCGCAGGCTTTATCCCAAAGATTAGCTCTATCTTCCATCCCAAATCTTATTAAAGGCCTTTTTAGATGATGGAAAACTGAGTGAATAGGATTTAACGCTGAAAATGGATCTTGGAATATCATCTGCACATTTTTTCTATAGTCCAAGTCAAAATTGATATTCTCATTAGAGTCATCAAAATACTCTGTTAGCTCTCCATCACTTAATGTCTCTAATCCACAAATAACTTTTGCAATGGTGCTTTTCCCACTACCAGACTCCCCTATAATTGATGTGATATGTCCACTATATAAATCTAAACTGACTCCATTAACCGCATGTAATACATCTGGAAAGAGCCAAGAACCTAATTGGTAGTTAACACTAATATTATCTAAAGATAAAATTTTATTTGATGATTGATTCTTTGGCTTAAAATTAGAAATAGATTTATTAATATTAGGAATTGAATTTAGTAATGTTCTCGTGTAGTAGTGCTTACCTCCATCACCTATTTGCTTAGATGTTCCGTAATCAACAATTTCTCCATCATAAAGAACACATATATTATCTGCAAATTGCATTAATAGATTTAAATCATGTGTAATAAAGATAATTGAGAATCCTAATGACTTCTGTAATCCCTGTATATTATTGATTATCTCTCTTTCAGTTATCACATCTAAAGCGGTAGTAGGCTCATCCATGATTATAAGCTTTGGCTTAAGTGCAAGCGCGATTCCAATAATCACTCTCTGCCTCATTCCACCTGATAATTCATGAGGATATGAATCATAATACTTCTGATCAATATTAACCAACTCAAGTAGCTCTCTTGCTTTAATCTCAGACTCTTCTTTGCTTAAACCAAGATGAAATTGAAAAGGAAGAGATAGCTGACTACCTATCTTCGATACAGGGTTTAGTGAGTTTAGAGCTTTTTGTTTAACAAGAGATATATCTTTCCATCTGATAGCATAAAGCTCTTCATCACTCATAGCTAAAATTTTATGGTTATCAAAATCAATATCTCCTGAAGTAATAAGACCAGGAGCATTCAAAATTCTCATAATAGATTTTATTAGTGTTGACTTCCCGCAACCAGATTCACCGACTACACCTAAAATTTCATTTTCAGATAAACTAATAGAGATATTCTTTAATGCTGTTGTCGCACTATTTTCTCCAATATAATCTACTGATAGATTTTTAATATCTAATACTGACATCTACGGGTCCATCCTTACTGGTGTTACACTATTTCTATCATATGATTCCCCTAGCTTGCCACTTAAATATCGCTCTGAAATAAGCCTAGGATTTGCAAGCTCATCAATCCCAAAATTGATTAATGTTAAACTCAAGCTAACTAATGCTATTGAGACCCCAGTTGGAACAAATGTCCACCAAGAACCTGTTAATAAGGCAAGATCATTAGTGGCCCAATATAAATTTGTACCCCAGGTAACCTGACTTATATCTCCTAGACCTAAAAATTCCAACCCTACCTGAGCTCCAATCCCATATATTGTTGCACCTATAAATGATGAAGTCATTAGAGATAACATTCTAGGTAGTATCTCAACAGTAATGATTCTAAAGTTTGACTCTCCGCAAACCTTTGATGCATATACAAAATCTTGTTTCCTGAAAGCCATAACCTGTGACCTAAGCACTCTTGCATGCCATGCCCAACCAGTAAATACAAGCACCATAATAATCGTGAAAGGACCCGGTGGAAGCCAAGCCGCAAGTATGACCATTAATGGAAGACCAGGGAGGAGTAAAAAAACATTTATTAACAATGAAAGAAAATCATCTATTCTTCCTCCAAAGTAACCTGCGACCCCTCCAATTAAACCTCCTGCAGCTACAACAAGCAAACCACTAAGCACAGCGATAAATAGTGTTTTCCTAGCACCATGTATTGTTTGTGCAAAAACATCTTGTCCTTGTCCATTAGTTCCAAACCAAAATTCAATGCTTGGTGGTGCTAATGGAACTCCAACATAATCAGTAGGTGAACTAACAAGCAGTGGGGCAAAAATACTTGATAAAATAAAGAATGTAAATATATATACTCCAATTTTAGCCTTTCTATTCTTCATTATAGATAACACAAAATTCAATATATAAAATCTAGAAATCTTCATTACCTTCTAACCCTTGGATCTAAAAGAAGAAGCACGATGTCAACTATCCAATTTGAAATTAAAACAGAAAATGTTATAGTTAAGAATATCCCCTGAAGCAATGGAAAGTCCTGAGTTCTTACAGCTTGCAATAATAAAAATCCTTGTCCTGGATAGCTAAATATAATCTCTGTTAATAACGCGCCACTTAAGATGAATCCTATCGCCATTCCAAAACTAGTAATACTTGGTAGGAGAGCATTCCTAGCAGCAAAAGTGAACATTAATAGTTTTCTATCATATCCTATAGCCTTTGCATAATTAATATACTCAGCCCCTAAAATAGATATCATGTTATTCCTCATACTAAGCATCCATCCACCTAAACTAACGAAAATAAGTGTAAAAGCTGGCAAGATAGAATGGCTAATTACACTTAGAATAAAATCAATATTAAAACCTATCGTTACAGATTCACTAAAAGCGTGTCTTAGAGGAAACCAACCTAGCAAGAATCCAAAGTAGTAAAGCAATAGCATAGCAATCCAAAAATATGGGAATGAACCTAAAAATGAAAGCGAAGGCAATAGAAATGCATCCAATTTCTGATCTCTATACCACGCTAAATATATCCCAATAGCTGATCCTATGATAAAAGAAATAATAAGAGAGGTGCCAGCTAAAAATAATGTCCAGTATAATCCAGATGAAATTACCTCTGTTACAGGTTGAGGAAAATATGAAATAGAAATTCCAAAGTCTCCTTTAAAAAGATGTTTAATATAATCTATATACTGATATAATATCGGACCACTCGCAAAACCAAATGTTTCTTTCAATGCATCAAGAGCCTCAGGTTTTAGCTTCCCTTTAAATTGGGCAAACATAATTGAAGCAGGATCCCCAGGCATTAATCTTGGTATTATAAAATTAAGCGTAATAGCCATAAATCCTGCAACGCAATAGAAAAAGAATCTTCTGATTATATATAAAATAGATTTATTCACCTTGGCTCTACCTCAGTAAGTACAAATAGATTCTCTGGAGTTCGATTAGGAGAAATCTGAGCCCATGGATTATCTTCTGTAGGAAAGTTTGAAAATCTTTTAGTGCTAAATACACCCCATGATGGATCGGCAAAGATTGGAATTGCAGGAGCATTCTGGATAAAAAGTTCTTGCATCCTAGATAAAATCTTTTGCTTTTCATCTTCTATTGAAGTTTTCTCAAATTGAGAGACAAGACTATCGACTTCTAACAGACCAAATCTATGCCAATTTGTGCCTGCATTCTCACCTACCGGTTTTATTCCTTTGGAGGCCATTAGCCCTTCGTACATTGGGTATGGTGTCGCACCTCCCTCGGCCCAAGAAATAGCTGATGAGAAATTTCCTGTTTGCAAATCATTAAACCAAGCTCCAAAATCTTGTGTTTTAATTCTTGCTCTAATGCCTATTCCATCTAAATTTTTTGAAATTATTTGTCCTGCTCTAATCCAGTCAGCCCATCCAGATACAATACCAATATCTATAAATATTTCTTTACCATTTTGATCTAGCCAGTATCCCGAATCATTCTTTTCATAACCTAATTCTTTTATCTTTTTCTTTGCTTTTTCTGGAGAGTATGAAACCCAATTTTCTTTTATTAAACTATTACTAATTCTAAACTTTGAAAAAGCACCTGATAGTGCTGTTTGATGTGCTGGCTCCGTATAATTATACATTGCAACTTTATTAATTAAATCACGATCAATAGACATGCTAATTGCTTTTCTAAGTTCGACATCATCAAAAGGTGATATAGTTGTATTTAAATATAAAAATATTGATCCACCTGTTTTAGGGAACCAATACTTATTATGCTTAGGATCTTTATCTACAAAAATTCTATCAATTGCTGGAATAAAATTTCCGGACCAATCTACTTCACCATTTATTAGAGCTAAAGTAGCAGCCTCATTTGATATAAAGGCAGGAAATCTTAATTTTTCTATTTTAGGCTTTCCCTCTTGCCAATAATTTGGATTTTTACTTAACTCCCAAACTTGAGGCCTAAAAAGAGTAACTTCGGTAAAAGGCCCTGTCCCAACTGGATTTTTATTCTGAAATTGAAGTGGGTTTTCAACTTTTGACCAAATATGTTTTGGAACAATAGGCTGACCTGCTAATACCTCAAAACCTGGAACATAAATCCTTGAAAACTCGAATTGAACATGATTAGAATCAATTGCTGTAACACTAGATAAATATTTCCAGTTACCATAGCCATCAAGTGCAGGAAAATCTTTTTTAAGATGAAAGGTGAATTCTACATCATGTGCAGAAAATGGTTTTCCATCTGACCACTTAACATTATCTCTAGTCTCTATAATTAATACTTTATTCTCTTCCTTCCATTGATATGTAGTCCCAAGCCATGGAACTGTCTTGGAAGTCATTGAGTTGTAGATAAATAAAGGTTCATATATACCAGCAACAGATGGCCATCTTGCATTTGCCCCCGGAGCAAGTGGATTAAAATTTCTAACCCATGCCTGTGTTTGCTCTTGAGATATAGTCATTACTCCATATTCAGGAGAATAACTCTCATTACTACAGCTAACAAAAATCAAGAAAGAAAAAAGGGAAAATATATTAATTAGCATCTATCTAGGAAGACCATCATTAAATATTGATTTTATTTTTCGATTAGAGTAGAAAATACCCCAATGCTTTTCAGCTTCATCTGGATGACTACCACCCTTCCATTTTTCATCAAAAATCTCAAAGAAATGATGTGGAATCTTATTTTTACTAGCCCATAATGTGAAGTCTCTATAATAATTATAGAGCTGTTCTTCCGAAGCTTCACCATTCATTAATTCAGCCTCTAAGCCTTGAGTGTGTCTTTTGGTAGCCCATCCAGTTTCACCTATTATAATTTTTTTGGTAGGATGAAAACTCTGAATTTCAGAATAGATTCTTTGAACCCATTCAAGAGCTTTATCCTCTAATACTCCGGCCCATAGTGGATGAATATGAATAATAATAAAATCAGATATATCTGCAATTATTTTAGACTCTTCTTTATTCCAAAAATTAAAATCATCTGCCGTTGATACTGGGACATCAACTCTATTAGATGTGTACTCTATATACTCTTTCATAGTGTTGATATCAACTATATGATCTGACCAAAACACCATGGTTTCATTGCCAATATTAATAGAGTTTACAATTGTTGAAAATTTATTTGCTAAATAGATTGCTTGATCAACCTCCTCTAGATTGCTATTTTTTATTTGTTCATTACCTTCTTCCTTTGCGATCCAAGCTCCAAGCATGACTTTTATATCAAGGTTATCTTCATCTATAATTTTTAGAATATCAGATGTTATACCTCTAGCTCCATATACTCTTATCCATTTCCAATATTCTGAAATAATATGTAAATCTTCTCTTAGTTCATCAATTGATGGAGATAATCCTCCAGGAGCTTGGCCATCTCTAAATGGACCATATGAAACTCCAGCACCTATCCATTGTCCATTACTATATAAATTTAATTCATCACTACTAGTTTTTGGATTACAACCAATTAAAAAAAATAAAATAGCTACTATACTTAAGATTCTATTCATAGCAACCTTGTTGGTATACCTTTACATATTCAATCTCAAGTTGCTGGGGAAACACATTATTATCTATGATATCACCACCCATATCTCCTCCTATGGCAAGATTTAGAATAATGAAGAATTCTTGATCAAACGGCCAATAATCAGAATCTGTAGAATTCTTTGTTTCATTTAATGTTTCATACGATACCTCATTATCATTAGAATCTTGAACCTCAACAGTCATCTGGGTAGTTGACCAATTGAGTCTATATATAAAAAAGTCATCTGTTACACTACTTATTACTGCACTTCCACCTTGATTTTGATTTGCATTGCCTCCATAGAATGCATTCGTATGTAATGATGATAGTATATTATTCAATCCTGTTGTCCCAGGAGCATGCTCCATAATATCAATCTCACCACTTGCTGGCCATCCTCCATAAACATCATAGGTTGGAAGCATCCAAATAGCGGGCCATGTACCAACACCATGAGGGAGCTTTGCCTTAACCTCAACTATTATTTCACCACCACCACACGTACCACAGTTAATAGGCTTAAAATCTACTTTATAGCGGGTAGTTAATCTTGCGGATGTGTACTGTGATAAATTTTGATTATTAATTGTACTATCAAGCTGAGAGTTTTCTCTTAATGCTCTTATAATTAGTTTATCATCTTCTGTAAATGCATTATCAGAATTTGATGTATAAATTTGAAGTTCATGATTAAAAGCTCCTGAATGCCATTCTTCAAAGTTCCATTTAGATGGATCAATTCCATTTTCAAATTCATCTATAAATAAGGTATCAATATTTGATGAATTGACTAAATCTATATTCGAACATAAACCACATTCATTTAATGTTTCACAGCAATTATTAAGTTCATCCTTAATTGCATCTCCATCACAAATTCCAAAACAATCCATGCTTGAATTTTTTCCATCACAGATACCACAATCATCAATAACTGCATCACCACCACACTCTCCAGTGCAATCTTCAATATTCTCAAAGCAGTCACACTCTCCATCATCAATGCCATTCCCTCCACATACTCCGCACTCATCAAACTCCACTAGACAATTTCCAGTACAATCAAAGTTTTCAATTGGACCGCCACCTCCACATACTCCGCACTCATCAACTTCTACTAGGCAATTTCCAGCACAGTCATAAAGCTCATTAGGGAAAAAACAAGAACCATCATCTCTATTCGCTCCTGATGAGAAGTTGCATGCACTAGTATCCGTACATCCCCATACAGGATCGTTAGTCATACCAACTTTATCACAACAAAGAAAAAATATGATTGAAGTTAGTAAAAATATTTTCAATTGGACTCCATAGTTAATTGTTGACCAAAATCAAATTGATGATGGTCAGTTAATATAGGAAACATGGGTACCAATGCATTGTAAGCAGAATTTGTTTTATAGGTAACCATATCTATCGATGAAATGTTAATTTGATCAAGCAAGCTTATATTTATAAATATTGAATCTGAAAATTTATTAGATAAAAATAAGAAATGTTCATTTAGGCGATCATCGACACCTACATTGTTATTATATTTTTGATTTTCAATTATTTGATCTCTATACTCTAAAGCAAGATAATTTTCTTTCCACATTTCTACTTCCTTAATAACCATTGGATGTTGATCAAGGTCTAAATTGTATGATTTTTTATTTAATTCTAAATCTCTAACAAGGTCAACAAGAGCTAGTTTTAACTGTTCTGGATATGATAAATCTGCATAGTGACCAGTTCTAAATACCAAGGGGTGTAACTTTATCAAGTCTAAAACTTCATTTATAGTAAACTCTTTATCATCTAATATTAACATTTTTTTATTATAAATAGTTTGATCACTATTAAATTGAATATCACTTTTTACTATATTAATAAAATGACTAAAAGCATCCTGATTTAAATTGAATTTTAATCCATCCATAATTTCATTTAAATAATTTTTAAATACTCTATTTTCCAAATATGAATTTATTAGATAAGAAACTTGATTAAATTTTTCTTTGCGCGTAATAGGGTTTAAATCATTTTCAATATGCATATCCTCAATCTGTAAAAATAAAGTTAAATTACCATCATACTTGATTGGACCAACGATATCTCCTACTTCTAACTCATTTAAAAATAATTTTTCTCTAATTATATCAGAATCAATATTGAAGATAGTAACATTATTTCTTTCTGGAATTTGAATATCTAAACTATTAAGATAATTCTTTAGTTTAAATTGGGCTTCAGATTCACTTAATTTAATTATCTCAGTTATATCTTCATCTTCTGTAATACCTATATATACAAAATCATATTTAATGTT
>CAZKFO010000056.1:0-1658 GCA_964552145.1 uncultured bacterium
TGAGCTGCAAGAGCAGCTCCATAAGATTCAAGTCTATCTCCAATTATAAAGATTGCATCATAAGAATTAAATTTAAAGTGTCTATCGAGATGTTTAATAGTTGAAGTTAACTCTAAAGATTTAGTTGATGACTTAACAAGTTCTGATTGCTTTGATGATGAAGAATGCATGGAAGAAGTGCTTTCTGGAGATGCTACGGGGATGCATTTAGAGGCTGGAGCGAGATTTAAGCCCCCATTTATTCCATTTTCATTAAATTTTAATGCAAGATACAATCTTGTTAAGGATATAGTTCCTGACAAGGATGGCTTTTTAACTATTTCTGTTGGAGCTGCTTTTGCAATATAAATTCATATTAATACTCGCAAGTTTATTTCAGATAATTTTTTCTCAAGAAATTATAGGGCCAGGTTTATTTGGCTCTGAATTATTTAATTATTTAAAGAATAATTATCAAACAAATACAACGCTCGGATATAATAATGCTAGAGATGTTATGTATTCTACTATAGATATAAAATCAGGTAATCAGTTAACAGGTGTTTATTCTGGATATACGATCACTTTAGATTTATCACAGGATCCTAGTACAGATGCCTACAATAAAGGTATTAACTGTGAGCATACATGGCCTCAGAGTTTAGGTGCTGGATCAGAGCCAATGAAAAGTGATATGCATCATCTGTTTCCTACAAAATCAAATGTGAATTCATCAAGAGGGAATGATCCTTTTGATGAAGTGGTAGACGCGTTAACAGATAAGTGGTATAGGAATGATTATTATATTGAATCTATACCAACAGAGTTTATTAATGAATATGCAGAGAAATATAATCCGCCAAATCAATCTGATGAAAGGTTTGAGCCAAGAGAGGAGCAGAAAGGAAATACAGCTAGAGCTATGCTATATTTCTATACGATATATAATACAACTCCTAACATTGATATTAGTTTCTGGGATTTACAAGAAAATGCTATTTTAGATTGGCATCATTACGATCTTCCAGATGATACGGAGATTACTAGAAGTAATTTAATTGCTTCACATCAAGGTAATCAGAATCCATATGTTTTAGATCCATCCTTAGTAGGACGAATTTTCTATGCACCTAATAATTCAACCCTTGGGGATGTTAATCAAGATGGTGGAGTTGATGTAATAGATGTTGTGGTGAATATTAGTCATATTTTAGGTCAAAATATTTTAGATGAGAGTTTAGTGATTGTATCAGATATGAATTATGACCTTAGTTTGGACGTGCTTGATGTAGTAATGTTAGTTCAAATAATTCTTAATTAAATATATAAGGAGTTTTAAATGTCAGAATATTTTAGATGGATTAGTTTATTTATTATTATCGGTGTATTTACATCTTGCCAAGACAATTCAAAAAGTAAAACGGATACAAAAATAATTGAAGAGGTAAAAGAAGTTAAAGAAACAACTAAAACAGAGGATGGTATGGAGCTAACAAAAACTGGACTAAAGTATAAGGATATTACAACTGGGGATGGAGAGTCTCCTAAAACGGGTGATAAGGTAGTTGTACATTATACAGGTACGCTAGAGGATGGAACAAAATTTGATAGTTCTGTTGATAGGGGCAGACCATTTGAATTCACGATTGGAGTAGGACAAGTTATTCAAGGATGGGATG
>CAZKFO010000056.1:1687-9872 GCA_964552145.1 uncultured bacterium
CGTTATTCCATCTGATCTTGCGTATGGAGATAGGGGTGCAGGTAAAGTTATTCCCCCTAATGCAACTTTAGTTTTTGATGTTGAATTGCTTGAGATTAAAGAGATGTATGTTGATCCAGACTTTTCGCTTCCAGGTAAGGAAATAAATATGGACTCTGGATTAAGAATGATAGAGCATATTATAGGTGATGGTCCCAAACCAACAGCGGGGCAGTTAGTTTCTGTGCATTACAGAGGATTTTTAACAGATGCAACTCAGTTTGATAGCTCTCATGATAGAGGGAAACCATTCGTATTTAATGTGGGTGAAGGCAGAGTAATTAAAGGATGGGATGAAGCAATTTTAGATATGAATGTAGGTAGTAAGAGAACATTAATTATACCACCAGAATTAGGTTATGGAGCTAGGGGTGCAGGTAGGATGATACCTCCAAATTCAACATTAATGTTTGAAGTAGAGCTCATAGAAATAAAGTAAATGTTCATTAGAATATTATCATTATCACTACTTCTATTTTCATGTTCCAATGAAAGCTATAAATGGTTTAACGGAAGTTTGGATGAAGCACTCTCATTAATTGAAAATTCTGATAAAATAGTATTTTTAGATTTTTATTCTGATGGATGAGGTGGATGTGTTCGGCTGGATGCTGAAACGCTATCAAATCAGGATGTACTTCAGTTTTCAAATAAAAACTTTATATCTCTTAAGTTAAAACCATGGGATAAAAAGAGTGATTCCGATTTATTTGATAATTTCAATGGACAGGCTATACCACTATTAGTTTTCCTGAATAGTAAGCGTGAAGAAATAGATAGAATCCTTGGATTTTATCCTCCAGATAAATACCTTCAAATGATAAAAGATATATATCGTGGTCATGATACATATTTATCTTTAAAAAATCAATATAAGAGTAATAATCTTGATTATTCTCTACTTTCAAAGCTTGCAGAAAAATGTAGTGATAATAGAGATCCTCTCTTCTGTGAAGATATATATTCTACCATTATTAATACTTCTACAATAGTAGATAATGATATTTTATTTAAGGCTGAATTATTTTTTGCTAATCAAAAACTATCTTTAGGTAAAATTGATTCTGCAATTAATTTACTAGATAAATATAAAAATCATGATGGCACTTTAGAGCTTTATAGTCAAATTACTCGTTATTTTTCTAGAATAGAAGATCCTCTTTCAGAGTCAAAATATTATAAAGAGATGACTGATACCTTTAATGATAATCCATCTATTTTAAATGGGTATGCCTGGCGTATGACGGAGCTTGGTTTAAATCTTGGGGATGCCTTAAAGAAAGCTAATCTTGCCGTGGAACTAGCTCAAGATACTAATCTTAAATCATATATTCTAGATACAAAGGCTGAAGTACTCTGGCTTCTAGGACGTATTCAAGAGGCATTAGATACTATTGATTTAGCAATTAGTATAAACCCAGATTCTGATTATTTTAAAGAGCAACGTGAAAAGTTTAAACTATCATTTAAATGATATGATAAAAAAATTCATCAAAGTGTTGCAATGTGATCGTACATATTTCTATAAAAGTTTGGGTAATCAAGCCACTGATAGACATTAGGTATAGATTCTTTTAAAATTAATTTATTCTTAATTAAATATTCTTGAAATTTCTTACTACCAAATCCCTCTCTACTTGCATGGCCATTCCATATAGGATTCAGTTCTAAAAAAATTATTTTATTATTAATGATGAAAAATTCTATGGCTCCTAAATCCATATTTAATACTTTTAATGATTTTGTAATTTCCATACCAATTTTTTTATCTATTTTGAGAGATTTATTAAAATCAGAATTTGCCTTTATAAATTCATCTAAATTTTTCATTGTCATATCCTTACAATGGAATTGATTTTTAGTGCTGCTAATAACATAGAAACAGATGATTTGATCTCTGACAACATGCGCTCTATAGAGATTAGTATAATTTTCACCTTTAATATCTAGAAATTCAACAGCAAGTATTTTAGAATCAGATCGATTTTTACTTATCTTAGATAATCGATTATCTAATTTTTTTAAACATTTTTTTATATAATTAGAAGAATGATCACATGTAATTAAGAACATTCCTTTGCTTCCTGTCTCATTATTTGTTCTTAAAAATATTTTATCCTTCTTTTTTAGAAACTGATTAATAGATTCTACTACTTGATTTTTATTGGTTTTAATATCATTATAATCAAAAGCGATAAAGTCAGGAGCATTTAGTCCATTATCACGCCAAAGCTTATAAGAACGCTCTTTAGAATCAAAATTATAAAATGCATTACTATTATTAATTATTACTTTGTTTTTCCCATATATATCTAATACAGCATTAAATTTTTTCAAATGAGTATCATTTGTTTTTTCTGGTTTATTCCTAAACATAATGATATCGGCATTCTTAATATTATTGGTAACTTGGATATTTGATGATTGTTGTATCCCTTCAATCTCATATGGTCTATAATTTTCTTTGTAATAGTTAAATATTTTGTATAATCCCTGCCCTGTATATCTACCTATAAAATATATATTTTTCATTTTATAGGATAAATCATTGGTCTGCTTGGAGCCGCATCTAAACAAAATTTTGGGAACCCTAAATTAAGAAAATAATTTCCATCTTTACAACTATCAGGTATAAACACTAATTCTGTTATAGTATTATGATTGGGATTATTTTTATTATTAGAGAAAAATATTTTATGATTTCCGAGTTTTCCATCATCATTATATCTATCAATTGATGGAGTATCAATGATAATATGCTGAATCCCAATTTTCATAAGATATTTAACTGCATCATTTGATAAAAAAGGATATTTGGCATTGTTGTAGTTTTTACTCATCTTTTCTTTAAAATTAGGAAGTGTTCTAATAATTAGTGCTTGAATTATAAAATCATCTAAATCATTAATTTCATTTTTAATTAGTTCTTTAGTAATTACCTCATCATCTTTATTGAAGTCTACATGATAATCTTCATTTGAAGATGATCCAGGATTTATTGATATGAGTTTAGATGGAATATAGTTTATATTTTTGATATCTGATATATATGGCCCATCTTTAAAAATATGATTTGCGGTTTCAGTATGAGTGCTAGAGCAATGTATATTCATATGGATTAAAGGAACATTGCATCCAGCATTTTTATCTATTGAATACTCTGTATCATTATATTTATAGTATTCTTTTTTTGGATATGATTCATCATAAAATTTTGGATTCTGATTGTTGTTAAAATTTACAGGGATAGAGATATCAGTTCCTTGCTCAGGATTAAACGTATAGGTTTTACTATTATAGTTAATATTAATTTTCATAATTTGATTAATTTATTAATCATATTTTATCTTTGATAAATATTTAAAAATCAACTTCTCTGCTGTTTGCTTGTCATATTTTTCAAGATGATTTAAATCAGGTTTTAGAAGCTTATTTAAAATATTATCTTGAATCTTTCCACGTTTATATGCTATAGAATAGGGAATTGTAGTAAATGAGACCATTGTATATAAAGGAATAAAATAATCTGGGAAATCATTATTTAATAGAAATGATAATTTTTGTTTTTTAATATGTGTCTCATCCAGCACATCATTTCTCATAACTTTGTAGTTATCTAGAGATAAATCTAGGATAGCATCTGCATCGTTTTTCCTTCTTAATTGAAATTCTTCAAATATTTCGTTCCAATTAGATTTATTATCTTTTATTAATTCTGCTAACACATAACAATCTTCAAATGATGCATTCATTCCCTGCCCATAGAATGGTACGGTTGCATGAGCTGCATCACCAATGATCAGTGCTTTATTTAGGTAACTCCATGTGGGAACTTTTAATCCAATTAGCTTTCCTGTAGGATTATTTAAATAATCATCTTGGAGGTCAGGAATTATATCTAAGACATCATTAAAATTTTCCTCAAAGAACATTTTCACCTTTTCTTTAGTGTCAATTGTTTCAAAACTATTGACGCCATTACTTTTCATAAATAATGTGCATGTAAAACTTTTATCTAAATTTGGCAATGCAATCATCATCATATCCCGTCGTGGCCAAATATGCAATGAGTTAGGATCTATTTGATATTCATTATTCTTTGCAGGAATCTCTAGTTCTTTATATGAATGATCAATATTTATATATTCAAGTTTTTGATTATTTATTTCAGAAATATTTTCAGCAACTACAGATTTATATCCATCAGTTCCTATAATAGTAGAATCTATATCCATTACGTTATTATCAAAATATATTTTCTTATTAATTAAATCTATTCTTTGACATTTCATATTAAAATTTATATTTACACATCCAGACTTTTCTGCGTGTTTCATAAGTATCTGATTTATTTTTAATCTTGAAACTGAATTGATATGGTGTTCATTCTTATTACTATATGGCTGAAAATTTACTTCACCATTAAGTGAGTGTATACTTCTTCCATGCATAGGAATAAGTGATAATTCAAAATCTTTATCATATATCCCTGCATATTGAAGCGCATTAATGCCTCGTTTTGATAATGCTAGATTAATAGATCTTCCAGAAAAACTATTTAGTTTTCTAGAATCTTCAGAACGTTCAAACATTTGAATTTTTAAATTATATTTTTGTGCAAGGATTGTAGATAATAGTGGGCCTGTCAATCCAGATCCAATAATAGTAAGTTTATCATTCATAGTTGTTTTAATACATTAACAAAATCATATATATCATTATAACTATTATAGAATGCGCAAGGTGCAACTCTAATGACATTTGGCTTTCTAAAATCACATATAATATTTTTTGATCTGAAAAATTTCTTTATATCGGTAGTATTAGATTTAATCTCTAGTGATAGCTGAGAGCCTCGTTCCTTTTCGTTAGAAGATGTAATTATAGATATATTTTTATGATCTATTTCTTTGATAAGATATTCTAAATAACCTGTAAGCTTTTTACTCTTATCTGTTAGAGAATCCATCCCAATTTCATTAAATAATGTTAAAGAACTCCTTAATGCAGCCATAGATAGAATGGGAGGGTTGCTAAGTTGCCATGCTTCAGCACTATTAATTGGATTAAAATTTTCAGGTGGATCAAATCTCGTTTTTTTATCATGACCCCACCAGCCCTCTAGTCGATTTAAATTTTGATTATGATATTTTTCATTAATAAAAGCACCTGATGGAGCACCTGGTCCTCCATTTAAGTATTTATACCCACACCAAGATGCAAAATCAATCCCCCAATTATTAAGTTCAAGGTTTACATTTCCAACAGCATGAGCCAAGTCTAATCCAATAATACATTCATGATCATTAGCAAGCTTTGCAATAGACTGAATATCATAAAATTGTCCGGTATAATAGTTAACTCCACTAAGAAGAATCATAGCTGTATCATTAATATTTAACTTGATTTTTTCTAGCATTTCTTCTTTAGATATACATTTTTGATTTCTTAATGTATTTATTTCAATTAAACTTTTACTAGGATCTAATCCATGTAGTTTTAACTGTGATTGTACGGCATACTTATCTGATGGGAACGCAGGAGTATCAATAATAATTTTATATTTATATTTATTAGGTTTAAAAAAAGAAATCATAAGAAGATGTAGGTTCGTTGTTAGAGAATTCATAACAACAGTTTCTTTATCTTTTGACCCTACGATTTCTGACATAGGTTTAGTCAATAGAGAGTGATAATCAAACCATGGGTTATCGCCATTCATATGCCCCTCAACAGCAAAATTTTTCCAAGAGTCAAGTTCAGTTTTTACATAGTCAAATACATTTTTTGGTTGTAGACCTAATGAATGACCACATAGATATATTGGATTAGATTTTGGGAAATAAAATTGTTCTCTTAATAATCTAAGTTCATCATCCTTATCTAACTTATCAGGATTAGTATAATTAGATATAAAATTCATCATTAAATAAATTGTTTTTTATCGAGGTTGAGCCACTCTAGTGCTGTACCATGAAGTAGCCTCTCTTTATCTTCTTTGGGTATAGATTTTAATTTGGATATCATATCTCCAGGGATTGTTTCACCTAATGGAAATGGATAATCAGTTCCTAAGGCAATCTGTTTGGTTCCTATTTGATTAATTAAAAATTGCAATGAATCAGCGCTATGCACTAAAGAATCTATATAAAACTTATCAATATATTCTTTAGGGTTATTTTGATTCTCAATTGCACATAGATCTGGCCTTTGTAGAAAACCCTGCTCAATTCTACCTAAAGTATAGTGAAAATTACCACCCCCATGAGCAAATGTAACACGCAGCTTAGGGAATTTATCAAAAACGCCACCAAATATCATTGAGCATATTGCTCTTGTTGTTTCTGCTGGCATACCAACAAGCCATGGGAGCCAATATTTTTTCATCTTAGACATCCCCATCATTTGCCATGGATGAATAAATACAGCCATTGATAGATCCTCACATGCAGAAAATATATCATAAAATAATTCATCGTCTAAATTTTTATCATTTATATTGGTACCAATTTCAACACCTTGAATATTTAAATCATTTTTACATCTTTCAAGCTCTTCTATAGCGTGATTAGTTGATTGCATTGGTATTGTAGCAAGTCCTATAAATTTTTTCGGATATTTTATACAGACCTCTGATATGAAATCATTTATAAATCTAGATTGTTCAAGAGTATCCTTGGGGTCAGCCCAATAAGAAAACATAATAGGGATTGGAGATATAACTTGAACATCCATATTATTCTTCATCATTTCATTTACTCTTACTTCTGGATTCCAGCAATTACATTGTATCGTTCTAAAGTTTTCATCGAACAACATCATGTTAGCTTCAGACTCATTTTTATGAGTTAATTTTACAAAGCCTTCATAACCAAATTTTTTACTAAAATCAGGTATATTATTTGGAATTATATGAGTATGTATATCAATTTTAAACATTATCTTTCTAATTTATCTCCACAAGTTGAACATGTTCTAGCTTTTTCATTTTTCCAGAAAGAGTCAAAGATAGGTGGCAGTTGTTTAACTATATCAGTTAAATGGAAGAATTTTTCATATAGTAGTGTATTGCAGTTATCACAATACCATTGAAAACCATCTAGTTCATTATCATTTCTTTTTCTTTCAATAACAAGTCCTACAGTATTTTCAAATCGTTGTGGTGAGTGAGGTACTTTTGGAGGAAGAAGAAAAATTTCTCCTTCATTTATTTCTATATCCTTTGGTTCCTTATTATCAATAACTCTTAATACCATTTTGCCTTCTAGTTGGTAAAAAAATTCTTCTCCTTCATCTACATGATAATCTTTTCTTGTATTAGGACCACCAACCACCATAATTATAAATTCGGTATTTTCGTATACTACTTTATTACAAACAGGAGGCTGTAGTAAATGTCGATTTGTATTAATCCATTTTTTAAAGTCTATTGGTGGTAACATAACAGTTTATTTATTAATTAATGCAATACATTTAAATTCAATGGCAATATCCGTAGGCAAAGCATTGACCTCAATTGTAGTTCTACATGCATCTGATTCTTTAAAGTATAAATTATATATTTGATTAAATTTCTCGAAATCATTTTTCATGTCTGTTAAAAATACAGTTATATCAAATAGATTTTCCCAAGATGAGTTTGAGCCCCTTAGAATAGTTTTTACATTATCTATAACAGCATGTGTTTGTTGTTTAATATCATAGTCTAGTAAATTTCTATGTTCATCGTATTTATTACCTGGGATACTATTATCGTTGGGATTCCTTGGGCCCACTCCAGATAAATAAAGGATACCATTTATCTCAATTGAATGAGTATAATTCCCAACAGGTTTTGGCGCATTTTCAATAAAATTTTTTTTAATCATAATATTTCATACATATATTTTTAGTGTTAGTAAAGAAGTCTAGTGCGTACTTTCCACCTTCTTTACCATATCCTGAGTTTTTTATTCCCCCAAAGGGAGTTCTTAAATCTCTTTCAAGCCAGCAATTAATCCAAACTAGCCCTACCTCTAACATCTCTGCTAATTTATTTGCTTTATTAATATTTTCAGACCAAATTATTGCGGCGAGTCCATAGTTAGTATTATTAGCCATTTTAATAACATCTTCACTAACACCTGTTAATTTATCTGGATGATAT
>CAZKFO010000057.1:0-9859 GCA_964552145.1 uncultured bacterium
GGCAATCTGTGTTTTTTATCTGCGCCACCAAAACCATCAAATATATATGTTTTTGATTTTTCCGTATTATAGAAATCTTGAACTTTTTCAAATAACTCATCAAAAACTCCTGAATCAAGTTTTTGATTTACTTCTCCCCACCATATATTATCTTTTGAATAATCTTCAACAACAAAATACTTGTCTTTAGGAGATCTCCCAGTATAAATACCTGTATCAATCATAGAGGCTCCCCTAAGGCCAATCTTAGTCTCATTATTAACTATTCCTTGCTCAATGAGTCTTTCATGATTAAGATTTTTATAAACCTCCGAGTTTAATTTTATACCTAAATATTCTAAATCTATATTCATTCCTTTATCCAATATTAAATCCATAGCAAATCTTATTTAGCGTGAGGATGTGATTGTTTATATATTTTTTTCATGCGCTCTGTATCCAAATGAGTATATATCTGAGTAGAACTCAAACTCTCATGACCTAACAAATCTTTTATCGCCATTAAATCTGAACCACTTTGCAATAAATGAGTTGCGAATGAATGCCTTAGCGAATGAGGTCCTAACTTCTCATTACTTGATACTAATTTAATATACTTTTTGACAATATTATATATAGTTCTTGAAGTTATATGCCTATCATCTAAATTTATCTTAGTTTTATAATTTGAAGGAAATAAAAAATTAGATTTATTTGATAATTCTTCTGTTAAATATTTTTCAATATTTAACTTAGTTTGATCACCAAATACAACGAGTCTATTCTTATTTCCTTTACCTAATACATTAATGGTATTATTAGATAGACTAATATTTTGCTTAAGTATTGCACAGCATTCAGAGACTCTTATACCTGTAGAATATAAAATATCAATAATAATAAGGTCTCTAAATTTAATTTCAATTTTATCGATTGTTTTTGTAAAGAAATCTCGCATCTCTTCCTTGGTCAAATGATTTGGAAGTTTCTTATCAATTTTAGGAATCTTAATACTCTTAGTTACATTAATTGGAACTAAATCTTCATCCACTAAAAATTTAAAAAAAGATTTTATGCTAGCAATTTTTCTAGAAAGCGTCTTTGAGGATATTTTTTTTGATATCGTGGTTATATGCTCATGCAAATCATATTTATTAATCTTAACTATTGCTTTTTGATCACCTATATAATCGATAAGCTCTGTTAAATCTGTTTTATATGCTCTTATTGTGTGTAAAGAGAATTTCTTTTGATTCTTTATAAAACCAAGGAAAAGATTGATTTTATTTAAATTTCCTTTATAATTACTCATCACTACTTAATATCTTCATTGCATTACACATATCAACAGGTAATGGTGAAGAGTATTTCTCTGTTTTCATTGTAGTAGGGTTTACAAATTCAATAGATTGAGCATGAAGTGCAACTCTATTAATCATATTAAGCACCTTCTTAATGATACTTGAATATTTAATATGGAATGACTTAATCATAGACTCTCCTCCTGAATAGGCTGAATCACTAACAATAGGGTGTCCAATTGATTTCATGTGTACTCGAATTTGATGAGTACGACCAGTCTCAGGTAGTAATTCAAGATATGAAAAAGGTTCAAAGATATTTAATATTTTATAACTAGTCTTTGAATATCTTCCATGTTCTTTGGTCATCTTGAAAGTTTTTCTATCTCTATTATGTCTTACAATATTCCCCTCAATTAATCCATCCTTTTTGGGTTGTCCCCAAACTAACGCATTGTACACTTTTTTTACTTCTCTCTTCTCAAATTGTCTTGAAATGAAATTATGAGCACTATAATTCTTAGCGATAATCATAACTCCACTTGTTTCTTTATCCAAACGATGTACTATCCCTGGGTTTGCATTAAATGAGGTGGAATCTATTTTGTCAATCAAACCATTAAGTAATGTTCCTGTCCAATTACCTGAACCAGGATGCACGACTAATCCAGCTATTTTATTTATAATAATAATATTTTTATCTTCATATAAGATATCAATATTGATATCTTCTTTTAGAATATGTGTTTCTTTCTCGCAATTATTCCTCAGGTGAATGTCATCATATGATATAACTTCTGTACCTTTAAGGATATATGATGGCTTAGATGACTCACTGTTGATTAGTATTTGTTTAGATTTAATTAAGGATTGGATTTTAGAGCGACTAATATCAGGAAATAGCTTCATGACATATAAGTCAAAACGATCGCCCTTTGAACTAACATTATGCAGATTCATTTTCTATGTCATCTAAATTAGAATAAATATATGAATAGAAAATATATAGCCCTATACCTAAGCTTATACCTAAATCTGCGATATTAAAGATATACCATCTCCATGAGATATCGAAGAAGCCAATATCAATAAAATCAATGACTCCCCCATAGTTAAACAAACCAAATAGGTTAAACCCTCTATCTATTAAATTACCAATCGCTCCACCAAGAATTAGGCTAAGAGATACTGACTCATAGGTGATTATATCTTTAGTTGATACAATGTAATAGAGTATATATATAGAAATAATCAATGTGATTATAAACAATAACCAATCAAATCCTCCCACTGGAAGACCAAATGCTAATCCCGAATTTTCAATATATGTAAATCTTAAGAATGGATTGATAATTGCATGGCTCTCAAATAAAATAAAATTAGATTTAATTAAATATTTAGAGAGTTGATCTAAAATTACAACTATAATGGCTGGACTAATTCTATATAATATCAATATATGTGTTAGTTATTAGATGTTTTACAATCAAAACATTTTGTAGCATGAGGCACTTCAGATAATCTTTCTTTGGAAATTAACTTAGAGCATTCCATGCAAACTCCATATGAGTTATCATCTATACGCTGCATCGCTTTATCAAGATAATTTAAGAAACTACTTTCTCGATTAATTATAGAATATGCATGCTCTAGAGATTGCTGATCAGATCCGGCATCTGCCATATGCGAAGAATATATAGAGCTTTGATTCCCTTCCTCTATAATATCATTAGCTCTTGATCTCGCTTCCTCAATATTCTCAAGGACATTATCTCTCATTTTATTGATTATTGCTTTAAATTCTTCTAAATCTTTTTTTAGCCATTTTTTCTTAGTCATAATAGTATCTCCTAATCCGATATTGAAAGCCCCATAGTAACAACTTTATTACCTAGCTTAACTTGTCTATTATATACATATTCTGAATTTACTACATCAAACTCAATAGATACTCCTAAAATTTCATTCATAAAATAATTTTTATTTTCTTTAATAGCATTAACTATACTCTCTTCTGCATCAATACATATATTAATTCTGTCTTGTACCTCTAATTGAGATTCCTTTCTAAAATTTTGAATTTGCCTTATAAGATCTCTTGCAATTCCCTCTTTTAAAAGAGTTGGAGATATTTCTGTATCAACACCGACTATAATGCCGTTTAGAGTTGATGCAGACATCCCCTCGTTTGGAATTTCTTCAATAAGAAAATCATTCCTAGATAATTTCTCATCGATACCATCTAAATCTATAATTAATGATTTCCCATTATTAATTAATTTAATTTTTTCTTCATCATCATACTTAGAAACTTGAGATATTACGTCCTTCATCCGATTTTGAAATCTATCTTTTAATATCATGAAGTTTGGTTTTACTTCATAGCTAATTATATTATCTGGATTAGAAACCAAATGTAGCTCTTTTATGTTAAGCTCATCCATTATTTCTTTTTTTGAAGTATCATCTAAAACTATATTTTTATTTTCAGGGATGTAAATAAATACATTTTGAAGTGGCTGTCTATTCTTAATATTTGCTCTGCTTCTTGCAGATCTTCCAAGGCTAACCACTGCAATAATAGCATCAATATTATTTACTAGTTCATCATCAATCAAGTTATCATCAAATGATGGAAAATTACATAAATGGATACTTTCAGGGTTATCTTTAGAATTAAGTCCCACTACAAGATTCTGATATATATGCTCACTTATAAAAGGAGTTACAGGAGATAAAACTTTTATTAAGTCGGTTAAAACGTTATACAAGGTAGTATATGCTGCTTTCTTATCAGTATTATTCTCCGACCTCCAAAATCTCCTTCTACTTCTCCTAACATACCAGTTAGATAAATCATCAATAAACTTTGCTATAGATTTCATTAGATGAAAAACTCTATACTCATTAAAACAATGATTAGATTCTTTTATTAAATTATGCATCTTTGCTATAATCCACCTATCTAAAGTTGTGTAATCTTGCTCTGAAACGATATCAGCATTTGGATTAAAACCATCTAAATTTGCATATGTAATAAAAAATGAATATGTATTCCAGAGAGTAATAAGCTGTTTTCTTACTTCATCAGCAATATTATATCCAAATAATAGATTGTGCTCAGGATTCTGAGTAGCATATAACCATCTCATCACATCTACTCCCATCTTCTCTGCAGCATCCTCAAACCATATCGCATTTCCCCAGGACTTGTGCATATCTCTACCAGTTTCATCCTTAACTAAAGCATGGCCAAGAAGAGTCTTAAAAGGAGGTTTCTTTTCCATTACTGTAGACATAGCAAGCAAAGAGTAAAACCAATTTCTAAATTGTCCGGGAAAGCACTCAACTACAAAATCAGCTGGGAACCATTTATCCCAATATTCTTTATCTGTATTGTATGATAGAGTTGAGAATGGAACGATACCAGCATCTAGCCATGGATTTCCGACATCAGGAATTCTCTCACCAACAAGACCTGTCTCTGGATGTTTTATTCTAACTTTATCTATCCATGGACGATGAGGACTATTCCCTTCAAATTCTTCCCAGCCTTCTACCGCTAATTCTTTTAGCTCTTTCTTAGACCCTACTACATAGAAGCTACCATCTTCAAACACCCAAATAGGTAAAGCTAACCCCCAGAATCTTTTCTTGGATATCATCCAGTCACCCATATTCTCAAGCCATTCCATTTCTCTATCATGACCCCATTCTGGAATCCAATTAATATGTCCAACTTGCTCTTTTATTTCAGATCTCCAATCCATACTAATATACCACTCCTCAACACTTCTATAAACCAGCTCATCTCCAGATCTCCAGCAATGAGGATATATGTGTGGATATTTTTCAACATAGAATAAAAAAGAACGCTCTTTTAAATCATTTATAATAAAATCCTTGGTCGAATCATCAGTAGAAACTTTATTGGTTAACGGTCCAAATCCATCTAAATATCGTCCTTCATCATTTAATGGGGCTATCTCAACAATACCAATTTTCTTACCAATTTTATTATCAATAGCACCACATCCAGGGGCAATATGTACAAGTCCTGTCCCTTCCCCTGCAACAACCACATCATTACCTATATTATCTTTCCCTCCATCTATAACTCTATGACATGATACTGCATTTATTCCCTCTTTTTCTAAATCTTCATTGACGAATGGATATCCTCCTAAATGGTTCTGTGCAGGTAAATCATCAAATGGTCCTATGTACTCCCAACCAATCATATCACTTCCCTTTAAAGTAGAAAGAACTTTATAATCTCCTCTTTCTTTAAAAATTTGAGCGATAGTTTTTAATTTAGGAACACCTTTAATCCATAATTTCTTATCTTGAAATTGTTTCTCTAATCTTTTGAATTCTAAATTTTCTTTAGCAAAATAATATATTGAACCATCATTAGCCTCTAGTTTTACATAATCTAGATTAACATTACAGGCAACAGATACATTAGAAGTCAATGTCCATGGAGTTGTTGTCCAGACAAGTAGATATTCATTCTCTTTACCTTTTAATGGAAATCGAACAAATACAGAATCATGAGCAACTAATTTTCGTCCTTCAATAATTTCCATTTGGGAATATGAGGTCCCAGATCGACCTGACCATGGAACTACATCTGTGCCTTTATATATTTTCCCCCTTTCAAATAACTTCTTTAGAAAGGACCAAATTGTATAATTATTTTCATCAGACATGGTAAAGTATGAATTATCCCAATCCATCCAATATCCTAATCTTTTTGACTGCTCCGTTTGTATTGATGAATATTTATAGACTCGATCTTTGCACATCTTAACGAACTTCTCAATTCCAAAATCTTCTATGTCTTTCTTAGATGAAAATCCCAATTCCTTCTCAACTTCGACCTCTACCCAAAGCCCCTGACAATCAAATCCATTTTGATATCTTAAATCATATCCTTTCATTGCGTGGTATCTTTGAAAAATATCTTTGAGAGATCGTCCCCAGGCATGATGCACTCCCATTGGATTATTAGCGGTAATAGGTCCATCTATAAAAGACCAAGGCTCCTTTCCCTCATTCTTTTTAACAAGCTTATGGAATATATCTTGCTCTTTCCAGAAATCAAGAATAGAGTGTTCTAACTTAATAAAATCAACTTGAGGCGTAACATCTTTAAAATTCTTTTTCATCATAAATCAAATAATAATATGAATTGAATTTATGTAAGTATGCTAGTTATAGACAATTAAAGATATCAATATAATGAATTTATTTTAATAATCTTCGGAGTGAACGAGTTTCCCTCTTTTATCAAATGTTTCCCAGGTGCCAACTCTATGATTTTTTTCATATTGTCCGCGGGTGTGAACATTTCCATTCTGCCAGTATGATATGAGATTTCCACTAAGAGACCCATTCTTATAATTCTTCTCTTGTTTAGGTTTTCCATTCTTATAGAAAATCATTGTCTTATCGTAGTTATTATCACCAATATTAAATTTTGTGACCTTAATACCATTAGACCTATACTTTGTTATCTTCTTTCTCATAAAAAATCCTCAAAACTGTATATAATTTCTATATAGGAAAGAGATTAATATGTGATTGAAATCACATAGATATAAATAAGAACCTTCGTATCATGAATTCAAAAATCAAAATACTACTTTAATATTTAATTTAATATCCATAGTTTTTAGCATTCAAATTTGAGGGAATTTGGTGCAAATCCAAAACTGTCGCGCAACTGTAATTCTATAAGAGATAAGTCAGACACCTCATCAAGACTAATTTTCCTTCGCGATTGGGGTATCGAAGTAAATCCTCTATTCGAAGTAACAAAGGAATATATCTAATGCAAAGAACCATACTATTTATGACAAGCCTAATCGCTATCTTTCTGATCTCATGTGATAATAATGTAACTAATTCAGAATTAGATAAAGAAAATACATCATGGGTTTTTATAGCGAATGAAGGAACATATGGAGCGTCTAACGGCTCAATATCTATGGTAGATGACTACGGTAATATTTATCAGACAGATGTGATAGGTGATGTGGTTCAATCATTAGAAGTTTATGGAAATAAACTCATCGTGTTAATTAATAATAGTCATATAATTAAAATATACGATATAACATCAGATGGACTAGCGATGCCAGGCATAGAGATTTCAACAGATGGTTCTAGCCCAAGAGAATTAGTTGTGGTAGATAATGAAGGTATCGAAAATGATAAAGTCTATTTCACTAATTGGGTTACTCAAGATATAAAAATATTAAACTTATTTAACTACAATATAGAACAGAATTCAATTTCTGTAGATGGAATGCCTGAAGATATTATGCTAGATGGAACAGATTTATGGGTTACCATCAATATGAATTCAGACTGGAGCACAGGGAATAAAATTGTAAAAATAGATACAAATACAGAAGCTGTAACAGATATAATAGAGGTTGGAGATGGGCCATTAGAATTAACAAAGCGTAATGATGAAATTTATGTATCTAGAACATACTATGATGCAGACTGGAATCCTTCTCAAGGTGCAAGTAAAATCAAAAATGGCATCTTAAGCACAACCAAGAACTATGGAAATGGAGGAGCATGTGGAGGCGCCATTCTAAACTACAACAACTCTATATATCGTTCTTTTGAAGGTGGGATTGTTCCTCTAGATACAGAGTTGAATTTAGAACTTCAAAATAAAATTGGTAACTATCAAAGTGATACATATGAAATATATCATGTTGAAATCATTGATGGAAATATTTGGTTCTCACTTACAGATAGAGCTAATTATAATGAGGTCAAGGTGATGGATATAGATAAAACTGAATTAGCTACTTATTCAGTGGGACTATTTCCAGGAGATTTTGTTAAATGGGAGAAGTAATTACTTCTTAGTTAAATCTTTAAATTCTTTCCAGAGTCTTTCTTCTTTAAACTTACCACCCACCTCCAAAGTGAGTGTCGTGCTGGTTATATCTTTAATCCCTCTAGAAGAAACACACAAATGAGCCGCATCAATAATAACGGCAACATCCTCAGTCTTAAGTACATTTTTTAATTCATTAAATATTTGAACAGTCATACGCTCCTGTACCTGCGGCCTTTTTGAATAGTAATTGACGATTCTATGTAATTTTGATAATCCTATCACATCTCCAGAAGAGATATAAGCAATATGTACCTTGCCAATAATCGGAAGAAAATGATGTTCGCAGTTTGAGTAAAAAGATATGTCTTTCTCTATAAGCATCTCACCATAATCATAGTTGTTCTTAAAAAGAGTTGACTTCGGTTTTAGCTCAGGGTTTAGCCCAGAAAAAAGTTCATTTACATACATTTTAGCTACTCGGCTTGGACTATCTTTTAGACTATCATCAGCTAGGTCTAGACCTAGAGTTAACATTATCTCCCTAAAATGTGATTCTATAAGTGTAATTTTTTCATCATCACTCATATCAAACGCATCCTCTCTTAAAGGAGTCTTAATATTTGTAGAATCTTTAGGAGCGCACTCTATAATCTGATCAATATCTATTATTTTATTTTTTTTCTTCATCGCTAATATACAATCTGAAATAGGACTATAATTTATCAACAAATGATATTATTCCAAAATTAATCTGGGACAGGATCATATCCAGACTTACCCCAGGGGTGACATTTAGCTAACCTTTTAAGAGATAGTTTTATTCCTTTAGATAGCCCATGAGATTTTATAGACTCTTCTGAATACTGTGAACACGTTGGAGTAAATCTACAATTCTTACCTAGCATAGGCGAGATAATAAATTGATATATTTTAATCAAAAATATAAAAGATTTTTTAAGAGGGGTGATTATAAAATACATTCCTGAATCTAGTTAGATTTTTTTTCTAGCTGAGATCTGGAGGATATTTCCTCTATAGCTAATTCAATGAATTTATCTATATCCATAGATCCAAGATTACCAGCAAATCTTCTTCTAATAGATACAGAGTTACTCTCAACCTCTTTCTCACCTAGGATTAGCATAACTGGAATCTTATTAAGCTCAGCATTTCTAATTTTTGCACCCATTTTCTCATTGCGAGTATCAAGTTTTACTCTAATTCCACTACCTTTTATTTTTTCATAAACAGATTTTGCATATTCATTAAACTTATCTGATATAGGTATAATCGCTACCTGAGTAGGAGATAACCAAAGAGGAAAATCCCCTGCAAAGTGTTCAATCAGAAAGCCAATAAACCTTTCATGAGTTCCAAGCGGCGCCCTATGTATACATAGCGGGGTTTGCTGCTTATCATCAGAATCAGTATATGTTAAATTAAATCTTGATGGAATCGCAAAGTCAACCTGATTTGTTGCAAGCGTAAACTCTTTTCCAATTGCGCTCCACACTTGAACATCTATTTTAGGCCCATAGAATGCTGCTTCTCCTGGAATCTCAACAAAGTTTAGTTTCCCATCCTCAAGAGCCTCTCTCACAAGCTTCTCAGTCTTAATCCATAATTCTGGTTCATCAACGTACTTTTCTCCAAGCTTTTCAGGGTCATGTAAGCTTAATCTCATCTCATATTTCTCTATTCCAAAAATCTC
>CAZKFO010000058.1:0-9768 GCA_964552145.1 uncultured bacterium
TCATATGTATATCCAGAAAGTAATGTATCCCAAAGAAAATCATTAAAATCATCATCACTCATTCCACCGTAACCAGGTCCCTGGTTAGATGCAATACCTAAAGCGTTATCATACCATGAAGCACCACTTTGAGGATATAATTCATAGTTGATTGACCTCTCAACCTGAGTAGATATCTCTCCTGGATTATTGCCAGAGAAACGTCCCACTATGATTTCTGAATAAGCATCATTCCCATCAATAAATCCATAAGAGGGGTCTGAAGCACTACCACTTACAGTAGGAGATGGAATCTGACTTATATCACCTACAAGAAGTAGATAAGTTAGACCTTGATTGCGATAATAGTCATCTACATAATTTTCAATTGCACTAGAGCTACTTCCTATTGAAGAAACATTAACCATCTCAGTAGGAATCCCTTTACGGTTTTTCCAATCTACAAATGGCTGCATAGCACTCATAAAACCTGCATCACTAATAATAAGCATATTTCCTTGATCTAAGATATAATTAAACCTAGTATCATTATTATAATTCAAAAATAAATCACCATAGATAGAATCATATTCTTTTGAGATACGTTTATCTTGATTTTTTCTATTTAAGGAATCACCTGTAGAGCTCCCTGTAGTTACAATCTCAATCTCAATTTCTGTATACAGTCTCAATGTCTTTGTGATTGGATTGTACTGCAAAGGATATAATATAATATTCTGACCACTCAAATCTCTTAATACATATGGATCTCCAAGCTCAGCAATAATCCCTGGGTAAAATTCATCAGATTGATAAGAGATGCCATACTCAAAAGGAATTTCATTAGGGTTAATCGTTCTTGACAAGTTTCCCTTAGATGAAGCAACATCAATATTATAGAAATCATGGTAGGATGATGATAGTACCTCAATAGATGTAACACCATCATCAGGAATAACAATTGATGAGGTCCATTTATCTAAATCAGGTGTTCCCCATTCTAAAATAGAAGAGCCTCCTTCTAAGTTTATAATACTCTTAGCTCCATCAGGAGTCTCAACCTCCAAGGAGTGATAGCCGGTAAATTCAAAGTCAAGATGAGTTCTTTCTATATTAGAGCTAACCACCGTTGGCTTAATCACTTTAGCTGTGGGAGAGGTTTTCCCAACCCATGATGAGGCATAAGTAAATGATAATAATATTACTATAATATTTAATGTGTTTCTGTGCATAATTAATCCTTTGAAATAAAATTAGTTTAACCACAACAACAATATTGTGATACAAGTTAAATAAAAATGAGTGAATTGTTAAGTGATTTTACAATATGTTACATCAGAGCAATATAAAATTCTAAGAGTCATTCCTCTCGGTTTCTGCCGTCTTCAGAATCGAATTATGTTTTATCTTTCTTGCTAAATCTTCACCAAGAATTTGATTTAACTTAGTTGAAAAGGAAGAATTGCTAACCTTAAGCTTCCTCAGCTCATTCTGATCCCATTCTATATAGTAAAGTTTTGATTTAACATTAACATCAGCTGACGCTGGTTCTTTGGTTATAAAGCTAATTTCTCCAACAAATTCACCTCTATGAAGAGTTGCTATAATCCGTCCTTCTCTAGAAACTTCTGCATCACCAGATAATATCAAAAATAAACTTTTTTGGTAATCTCCATCTTTAATTAGGCAGGCATCTGTTACATCTTTCTGAGCTCCTAAATTCCAAAAATATATAAATTCTCTTTGAGTCATGTCTGAAAATTTACTTCTATAGATGTCATCAATTTCATCAGGAATCTTAATAGGACTTCGTTCTCTAATCAACTTAAAAACCTGTACAGTATTAACCATCAAGAACATACAGTTCCAAAAGGCTATCTCAGGGTTCCCATAATTCAATTGATAAAAAACTTCAATAATAATCGCAAAAGTAACAACTATTCTAAGGAACAGAACATCCTTAATTGCAAGAGAGACAAATGTTATTAGCTTCGCAAAATGTATAATCAGCGAACTCTCTACCATCACTCAGATTCCTCTTTTTGTATAATCTTATCTATATTATCAATTACTTGCCCACCAACTTTCTCTATCGTCTTTTTTCCATGATTCATTAATTCATCTACATTCTTAGGGATCTCTTCTCCCGAATAATACAAGTATGCTAAATAGACCACTATAATAGCAACCATATACATTACAAGCTTAACTAGCTTCTTTAATAAAGAGTAAAGGAGTAATGCTGACAAAATAACTCCAATTATCAGATAAACGGGGTCACTGTAAAGGGTTGATATAATATTATTAATTGTTTCTTCAATCATAGGCGCATAATATATCATGATTTTAGTATTAGATGTAAAGAATAATTAACTTAATATCATATTAACAATTTGAACAACATCAAGTATATTAATTAATCCGTCATTATTTAAATCAGATAAACTAATTTGAGTGTCAGTAGGTTCTAATGTACCTACAATAATATTGACCATTAATATAATGTCTAAGACATCAAGAGCACCGTCAAGATTAATATCACCCATCATATAATCATTAAATCCAATAAGCTCTTCAATAACATATATCATCCATTCAAAGTCAATCTCATTATTTGCATATTGTAAAATTCCATTTTGATCAATAATAAAATCTCTAGGGTAAGGGGAACCATCATTAGGCATATAGTATTCATCGTATGTGTTACCACCTTGAACTCCACCAGAACTACCAGGGTCATACAAAATTGGAAATGTTAGAGAATTCTCTTCAATAAATGAATTTAACTGATTTTGATTATTAGTATTTATAATACCAATAGTAATAACCTCTTCTTGATTATATTCCTGCCAAATTGATGTCTCAATATCCGACAACTCCGGACTGCAAACCGGTCAGTTTGGAGCGAAAAAGGCTATAACTACTACTGACCCCAGATAATCAGACAATCTAAAATTGCCACTTCCATTTGCGAGAATATTTAAATTAAAATCAGGAGCTTCTTGACCTACATTAGCTCCATTAATATTGCCATTCGTCTCACATACAATTTGCTCCTCATCGTTATCATTTGAAAATATACGATATGAGCCAGACGCATTCATTGCATTCGCAGAATATACTATCTCAACTAATTGCATGTCACCTGGAAGTAAATCAACAAGAGGATTAAGCACAGCGAACTCAGAATTGGTAGTGTAATTATCAACAATCTCTAAAATTTGATTTCCATTATTCATCACATTAACGGTAAGAGAATATGTATCGCCATTATTCACATAAGGATAATTTAGTTCATATACAGATAAATCTATATCGGGACCATTAATCTCTCCAAATTCAAAAGCCTGAACTGATGCCCATTCAGCAGAGTATATGTAGCTTCCCTTTGTAGCAATAGCCATCGTTCTTCTTGTAGTATTCTTATATCCCACCAAATCTAAAGAGCCAGAATTAACATCTAGACTTAGAACTTCTACATCATCCCAATCAGAAACAGCAATTTTATTCTCATCAAGTACAGCTAATCTATTGGCCATTGCAGAGGTATCATATATATCAATAATCTGGGGAGTAACATTAACCATTAAACTAATTGCAGCTACTCCATCAGATCCAATGGCAGCATAAAGATATCCATCTCCTATCGTAATATCTTTTATAGCGTTTGATAGTTCTATGGAAGTCAAAAGATAATACTCACCTGTAATTTCATTCTTAAAGTAATCTAATAAAATTGCCCCATCTGCAACATATATGTGATAATCATCAATTGCTACATCCCATGCATTTTCAGCTTGAATAGTTGAAATATAAGTAGGGTTGGTTGGGTCTGATATACTATATAGCAAAACTCCATCTTCATGAGCTGCTACAGCCAGCAAATCATTATAAATATCTAGATTTTCTAATATCAAATTACTTGTTCCAGCAATATACCCTAAATTAATCGGATTAGATGGATTCGAGATATCAATAATAGCCACACCATTCTTAGCTGTGACATATGCATATCCATCTATTATAGATATACAATTTGGCTTAGGACCACCACCTCCTGCTCCAGAGGAAAGATTAAAAGAGGTTAAATGGTTCAATGATTCAGGATTAGATATATCATAGAATTCTATTCCTCCAATCATACCAACGACAACAAGTAAATCTTCTGAAACTTCTGCATCAAGAATATGTGTTGCAGAAGGATTGTGATAGTCAGTCAATGACAAATTAAGGCAAAATGTCAAAGACAGAAAAATATATGCTAGTATATAATTCAACTTAATTATGGATTCAGAATGCTATCTACTAAGACAACAACATCTAAAACATTCAACACCCCATCTCCATTGCAATCAGAGATAGGTGAAAAATCTCCATTTGGATTTAAAATACTATCTACTAAGACAACAACATCTAAAACATTTAAAACACCATCTTCATTGGAATCACCATACTGCACGCACGTAGAACAACACACATCCTCAGGAGGAGAAACATACAAGCCTCCATCGCAGGGAACTCCCATTTGCTCTGCACAATCAATGACTATTTCAAGCCATTCACCTTGATAGCACTCCATTGGGTTGCATGGATTATCATTATTCATTTCACCATCCATATAATAATCTACACCTTCACAGTCAGCGTAGCATGAATTGGAGTATGTCTCTCCATCAGCCCCACAGACAGGGTCCCATATTTCTGGACACACACAATCATCTCCCCCAGAATCAGCTGAAATTTCATCGATTAAATCAATTATCCAATCTTCTAAATTTGATGGAATTCCACCTGTTACATTCCCACGAAATACAATGTTTAAATCATCATCTAATAAGAACAAGTCTCTTTGAGCTGCATCCCAACTAGACCAGTTAGAGAATGGAGACTGATCTGCTACAACAGGGGCATCGTTATTATTAACCCAATTAGATAAAGCTGATAAATGAGTTGATTTTCCTATTCCAAATAAATTTAATTGAGAATAGCCTTGCCCAAGTAAATCTTGATAAATATCATTTAACTGCCCGAACCGAGCAGAGCAAGTTCCTCAGTTGAAGTGACCAAAGTATACTAAGGAAACAGAGTTTGAAAAAGTAGATGGTCCCACTATTTCCCCAAAATAATCTGAAGTATTATTCAGATCTTCGAGTTGAAAATCTTCAGATAGCAATAATGATGAAAATAGAAAAAATACTAAGTATAACATAGGTGCTCCTTTTATCAACTTATCTATAATTTAAAAGATAATTTTTACAAATAGTGTAAATAAATGTAATACATTGATTTTATTTTATAATTAACTAAATTAATAAAAATATTGAGCAAGAAATCTTAATGAAAACTATCAATCTTACTATTCTAATAATATCCAGCCTTATTTACTCTGCACGTGGTGATTTAATTGAGATGGAAGCTATATCAACAAGAGATCTAGCAAATAATCAAGGATATATTGATGCTGAGCTTGATATCCTTGGTGGAAGTGATTTCTTCGACCTAACTGTTGAGTATGGATTTTGGCTTTACAGAATCGTTTACGAAACCATAGATAAAGATGGAAACCCAACTGAAGCCTCTGGAATTATTGCATATCCACGAGTTGACTGGCCACAAACAGCGAATCAAGCATTCCCAATTTTAAGCTATCAACATGGAACTGTATTACAAAAAAATTCAGTATCATCAGTAACAGGTTTGTGGGTACTTCCAGCGCTTATTGCAGGTTATGGCTATGTATACATTGAACCTGATTATCTAGGATTAGGTGTTTCTGATGGACTTCATCCATATCAAATAAAAGAACCTTATGGAACAGATATTGTTGATATTCTAAGGGCTACAGATCAATTTTCAAATGAAAGTCCAGAGTTTCAGATTAATAGCCAGCTATTTCTAGCAGGATACTCAGAAGGTGGCTACGCAACTATGGCAGCTCATCAAATAATAGAGCGTGACTATTCAAATGAATTCAGTATTACAGCATCATTTCCAATGGCTGGAGCATACAGCATGTCAGGAGTAATGACGGATATAATGCTATCATACACAGAATATGGACAGCCATTTTATTTTCCATATGTACTATTTGCATACTGTGATAGCTATCTATCTACAATTGGTCCTGCAGAGGACTATCTATTACCTGAATATGCAAATAGTCTGCCCCCATTATTTGATGGAATGCATTCTGAAGATGATATCAATAGCATAATGCCAAATATACCAATCACTATTATGAAACCTGAGGAAATTGATTATTTTACAAATAATCAAAATCACCCTCTAAGAGTTGCTTTAGAGCAGAATGATTTATATGATTGGACTCCTCAAGCTCCTATATATATTATTCATGCTGAAGCTGATGAACTTGTACCATATGATAATGCTATAGTAGCATACAATAACTTTATTGCTAATGGAGCAAATGAGATTTATTTAGAGCCTCTCCCTTCAAGCTTTGGTGGGCATCAAGCAGCTGCTCCCTTTGCTCTACTAGGGGCATTTATTCATGCTGAAGAAATGAAGATTATAAATGAGCTAGGGGATGTTAATCAAGATCAAGCCATTGATATTTTTGATATTATTCAGATAGTAAATATTGTTATTAATAATTTAGCTGATGATTATGAGAGTTGGGCAAGTGACCTTAATCAAGATGATATAACTGATATACTAGATATCATTTCACTCGTTAATTCTATCATTAGCTTTTAATAGCTTTAATAATTAAGGTGCCTTCCCAATTGTCACCTGCATTGTACTGCTCATGATATACATGAGAAAATCCAACTTCATAAAATATATCAACCCACTCCTTAATTCTAAAAGTATGCATATTTACATCTAATTTCTCTGCCCAATTTAAACTCGAGGAGTTCTCCTTGTAATGATCCATTCCTATGATAATAGCGCCATTATTTTGAACTCCTTCTGAATAGAATTTTCTAAGAGAATTCTTAGGATTATCTAGATAATATAGGACCTCCATCGACACAACTAAGTCAAACTTCCTAGAAGGGCTCCAGTTATTAATATCTACACATAAATATTGATTAGCAGGATTATTCCTTTTTGCTTTATCTATCATATTCACAGCTCCATCAATACCTAAATAGTTAATATTACCTAAAGTCTTAGAAAGTTTCTTTGCCATCCATCCATTCCCACAACCTAGATCAAGGACATTACGAATATGATCTTTAGAAAAATTAACTTGCTTAGCTATTTCAATCATTCTACTAACAGATAAATCATGTCCTTTTTCCATGCCTTCATCCTTACCACTTAAAGCCCAGTTATCAAAAACATCTACCGCTGTATTATTTTTCACTTTTCTCCTTTGCTGTAGAATATGAATCCATCGCATCTGAAATAAAATCAATTATCATATTCCTTTGCTCTTTTAACTTATATACCACATCACTTCTCTTTATAAATATTCTAAGAAATCTAAATTGTCTTAAATAAAATATAATTTTATTGTGATAGAATAGAGCAAAGTTTCCTGATGGAATTAATGATAAAAAGTATAATAAAGATAGATTGAAATTATTTGTCACATAAAACAATATAGATGCTTGAATAAAGTAGAATACAGAAAAAACAACTAACCCAATGAAAAATTTATATTGAGCGATCTCCACCTCATCTATACTAAGCTTATCAAGTTGATTAATTGATATATTATAAGGAAAAAAATTATTAATAAAACCATAGAGATAAAGTGGAAATAGAGACAAAAACCAAACTAATTTAAGAGGTCTCTCGGGAAGTAATTTAGGGTACCCCTTATCTTTTGACATTACAATCCTATCATCAAGTTTTAGTTTCTCAAGATATCGAATATATTTAGAAACCATTAAAACATAGTCATCACGCAATGTCGAATTATGTTCTAGATACCATTCTACCGCGCCTATCATCTCTTTTGTAATTTGAAAATCCTTATCTTTATCATTAGTTTTTGATCCTTTCAATAAAAGTTCATTTTTATATATTAGTTCTAAGTATGTAATCGTATCTTCAAGATCAATAAAACTTAAATTAGTCGTAAGTAATATCAGTGACTCTTCTATTTTATGAGTAATATCTACTACAGTTTTTTTAGAATCTTCTTGATATTCTTTTTTATACTTTTTAATAGATATAGGAGTGCCATACTGAACATAAACATCACTTTTAAATCTAGATGGTGCAGAATAATTAATCCCTACAGGGACTATCTTAAGATCTAATAAAAAATCATCTCTTGATTCTGCATTTAAGGCAATTCTAGCTGCTCCTGTCTTAATTTTGAATAAGGTTCTAGCTGCGAAGGATATGCCCTCCGGAAATATTATTAAGCATTTTCCTTCCCTAAAAACATCAGAAGCAGCATTGAAGGATTCTACGTTTTTTGATACAAGATTGGGATCGTCTTGATATCGATAAACAGGAATTGCATTTGCATTCTTAAATAACCAACCTAAAATTTTATTATTAAAGATGGTATGTTTGGCCAAATAAAATAAATTCCGTTTACAGGAATACCTTATAACCCCTGCATCTAGAATCATATTTCTATGGTTAGCAACAAAAATAAGGGGACCAGAAGATGGAATTCTATCCTGATTCTTAATAACAAACTTACCAAAAAAAAGCTTTGCGCATATGTAAGATAATGAATATGCGATGGAAAGTAGTACTATATTTATTGTTTTTCCTAAAATATGTTTTCTCTTCTTGGAATTGCAATTAAATTAATGCTAATAGATAAAGAAAAAAATAAATGTTTTCAATTAAATGTTTTCTCCTATAGATATATATAATAAAAAATGAGTAAATGCCATTTCATACATGCAAATGGTTTTCCACCTGATGCATATAAAAGTCTGCTATCACTATTAGATTCTAAATATGAATTAGAATTAACACTACTAAGATCTCTTTGGGATGAAAAAGGTGACATCGATAGTGTCCATAACTGGGATATTTTCCTTAATGATTTCTTAAATGAATGCAACAAAACTAAAACAGAAAAAGGTATAGGAATAGGACATTCAATCGGAGGTAATATTATCATAAGGGCTGCAATCAAAAACCCAAATTTATTTAATTCTATTATACTACTAGATCCTACTATTTTTCATCCTAGCATAATAGCTATAGCTAAAGTACTAAATTTTCTAGATTTATTTAAATATACTCACCCCTATGCACTAGCTGCACGAAAAAGGAGAGAATCATATGATAGCTATAAAGAAATATTCAAATCCTATAAAAAGAAGAAGATTTTTTCAAAGATAGAAGAACAGCAGCTAGAGGAATATATAAATTCAATTTTTAAAAAGAATGGTGATCGATATGAATTAATCTATGATAAAAGATGGGAAGAGGTTATATATCTAAAGGCTGCCTTAAAGGATAATAATATTTGGCATAATCTAGATTCTATTAGAATACCCACTTTAATCATAAGACCTGATATCAACCCAGTCCTCAAAGATATGGCTTTAAAGAAAATAGAGAAAAATAAATTTGTAGAAAAAAAATTTATGAAACGAACAACTCATCTATTCCCTCTTGAATTTCCAAAAAAAACATCTCAAATAATTTTTGATTTTCTATCTAGAAATAAATAAATAAAATATTTTCAAGGAACTTTAACACCCCTTATTAATTAAATATATATAACCAAATGAAAGGATATATATATGAAAGATTCGTTAATCGGAATAGTAACACTAACAGTAGTACTAGGTATCGTATGGGTGTCTCAACAAGAAAATACTACAGATGAATTAGTAT
>CAZKFO010000059.1:0-9400 GCA_964552145.1 uncultured bacterium
GGGCTTATTCATGATTATCAATATAGTCAGAATGCATTTATGAATATTTTAAAGCATGAATTAGATAATCACAGGCCTATTTTCTATCGTGGTCAAGATCCTGAGGATGGAGGACATTTCTGGAATATTGATGGCTATCAAGATGATTACTTCCATTGTAATTGGGGGTGGGGAGGATATGGAAATGGATATTATAGTTTAAGCTCCTTGAATCCAGGTAATGGAGATTACACAGATAATCAATCTGCTTTAATAAATATCGTTCCAATGGATATAAGTGAACCAAGATTAATTTATGATGATTATCAAATCAATGAGATTGGTGGAGAAATAGATTATGTTATAAATCCAAATGATACAGTTGAGGTAATTATAAGTTACAGTTTAAACACATCATTTAATAACGCAGATGATATTGAATTAAATTTATATACTGATGCTTCTAACATCACATTCCTAAATAGTAATTATAGCCATGGTGAACTTGTTGCAGGTAGCTCATTTTCTAATATTTCAGATCCATTTGTATTTTATGTTAATTCTAACTCTAATTTTGGAGATATAACTTTAATAGTGGAAGCAACAACTCAAGCAGATGGAAATATTTATGAGCAAGAGGTTGTAACATTAGGGTTGAATATTTCAAATAATCAATCAGGTTTTCCAATAGTTAGTAATTCTCAATACAAAGGATCACCTATTGTTCTTGATCTTGATTATGATGAGGTAAATGAAATTATTGTTGGAGACTATTTTGGAGTGGTTAATAGTTATGCAGCAGATGGATCGGAACTTGAAATTGCTGATTTCCCATATGATACTGGTGATCAGATTTGGGCATCAATTGCATCAGCAGATTTAGATTTAGATGGTAGCCCTGATATTGTTGTATCATCAAAAAGTAAATATATATATATATTTAATCAAGACGGACTTCAGGAAGAGTATTATACAGATAAGTTTTTAGTAGCTACACCTGCTATAGGTCAGCTTGATAATGATTCTGCTCTGGAGATTGTTGTTGGTAGCTATTCATCGAATGGGAATAAGATATTTGCTATTAATTCTGATGGCACTCCTGTTGAGGGGTTCCCAGTTGATGTTGATGGAAAGATATTTAAAGGTGTAGCATTATATGATTTTAATGGTAATGGTTTTGATGATATAATTTTTGGGGATAATGAAGATAATATACATTTAATGTTAGATGATGGTTCAATAAGTTGGAGCTATACAACAGATGGAAAAATTCTGAGTGCCCCATCTATTATTAATGTAAATCAAGAGATACTAATTTGTACAGGTTCAGATGATTATAACTTGTATTGTATTGATGATGAAGGGAATTTAAAGTTTAGTTACCTTACAGGTGGTAAAATTAGAACTTCCCCCATGTTATTAGAAATAGACAACCAAATTGCTATCTTCTTTGGATCCAATGATGGATATATTTATGCCGTTAATTTAGAAGGTCAAGATTTAGTGGGTTGGCCGCAAATCACTAATGGTGATATTATCGAATCAATAGTCTTTTCTGATATAGATAGCGATAATTCTCCAGATATAATTGCTGTTAATGATGTCGGAGAACTTTTATGTTATGATATAGATGGAACTCTTAAAAACAATTTTCCCATTCAATCTGAATTCTCTTTTACCAGTGCTCCCCATGTGCAAGATTTAGATAATGATGGTGATCTAGAGATTGTAGTGGGAACTTCCAATAGCATAGAGGCTTTTGATATTAAAACCACAGGTAGTTCTTATTTGTATGGTAATACATATAAAGGGAGCGAGCTTAGGTCAAGTTATTATGAATTTCTAGATGAGGTCTTAAGCGGTGATATCAATCAAGATTATAATGTTAATATTTTAGATGTTATATTTTTAGTTGGATTTATATTGGGTAATACTAGTCCAACAGACTTAGAATTTCAATTAGCAGATATAAATGATGATTCAATTATTGATATACTTGATATTGTACAACTTGTCATGAATATTTTATCTAGTTAATATTTCCCAGATTATTTCTTAATCATAAAAGTAGAGATAACGCCTTTTCCAGTTGAAGTTGAAGATAGTTGGACCATTTCTACACCTTGTTTATTTGAGGTTGATATGTAGCCATCACCATCAGTTGTAGAGGTTAACTTTACAATACCTTTTCCTTTTGTATTGTATGTAGTTACAGATCCATCTCCAGATGTAGTTGAAGATAGCTGCACGAGACCTTCACCATTAATATTGTAGGTAGTTATAGTCCCTTCTCCATCAACAGTAGATCCCACTTTTACAATTTGCTGACTATTACTATTAAAGGTATTAATGACACCATCTCCATTAACTGTTGAAGATATGTTTACAATTTGATTTTTATGTTTATTGAATGTCTCAATAGTGCCATTACCATCAGCGCTTCCTAATTTAATAACTGTATTTCCATTCTCATCTACTACCTCTAGTTTCTCGACTCTTAAAAAACCAGTTTTTGATCCAGCTATACTTAGGAATGCAACGGTTGCAATTAAAAATCCTATAAGAAAGCTTTTAAAATCTATATTTTTCATCTTACTCCTCATAATTTTCCTTAATACTTAAGTAATATAATATGCAATTATTATACATTATAATAATAAAGTTAATAATTAGTTCGAATATTAGGAAGAATTTATAAATATGGTTAAATTATAAAAACAATGAGGAAATTTTAATATGAATGAGATCCTTATAAACCAATCTGTAGCTATTCTCTGCGATGGAAATAATATCGAAAGAAGTATTCACAGTTTATCAAAAAATAAAAATGCGATGATTAACTTTGACTCGTTGATTCCTAAGCTTCTTAATGGAAGGGGATTAAATCGAATGATATACTTTAGAGAGGGAAAATCTATCTCATCAAAGCTAGCGGAGCGATTACATGAAAATTTCTACGGGGCTGTAATTCCATGCCATAAATCAGCTGATATTCCTTTAACTATTAAGGCGATGCAGCTTGCATCAAAAGTAGATACGATTATCATAATGTCAGGAGACTCAGATTATATTGAATTAGTCAAGCATCTTAAGGCTGAAGGTGTTAGAGTTGAAATTGCAGCGGTAAACCAGACGACAGCTCAAATTCTTCTAGATAGGACAGATTTTTTCCATGAGATTACTAGTGATGATTGGTTTGTATATAAAGCACCTAAAAAAAAATAATTTAATATTTAAGGAAACTTTCTCTATAGGCAGGCATTATATAATTAAGAGAAGCATCAACAACTTCTTTATTTCCTCCTCCAAAATGCCCTTTTTTAAAAGGGCATTTTTTTGTAATTAATGTAACATATATTTACAATATGCTATTACAAGATAACTTCATACTTATGTAAACTCTAAATATGATTAATAATATAAAAAATATATCCATGAATGCTCCTTACAGAGTAATAGCTATAAGTTTGCTGCTATCCATTTTTATGGCTTCTGGGCTAAGATGGTTTCTTGTTGATGACGATTTCTTTAAGATGTTTCCTGAAGATTTAGATTCTAGGGTACTTTGGGAAAATATAGTTGAAGAATTTGGTGATAGTGAGTTTTTGTTTGTTGCATTTGGGAAAGAGGGAAAAGAGGTATTTGATGTAGATGTAATTTCTAAAGTTATAGAATTAACTGAACAGATAGAGACCATAGGAATTGTAGATAGGGTTATTTCATTATCAACTATAGATAAAATCCAATCCGACCCTGATGATGACTGGATCTACGTAGAGAAATTATTTGATCCAGATAAAGTAACTAATGAGAATATTATATCTGCAAAGGCCTATCTTGAACAAAACCCAGATATTAGAGATAGACTTATAAGTAATAATTATCAATATACTGCAATTATTATTAGGTCATTAATAACTGATGACTCTGGAGAGTATCGAAATAACTCTATGCTAATGAACGAAGTAAAGCCCCTTGTCGATAAATATTTAGATGGTTATAATGTCTGTTACGCTGGAAATCCATATATAACAGGAGAAGTCCCTAAATTAATCAGAGAAGATGCCTTAGGTTTAATGCTATCTGGTGTATTAATCATGCTATTACTTCTATATCTTAATATTAGAAATCTGAAAGCCGTAGCTTTTATTTTCTCTATTATTTTACTCTCACTTATATCGATGAATGGATTCATGGGATGGTTATTTCATCTTACAGGTTATGGGATTTTTAATTTCACAATTATCAATACCTCTATGCCTATTGTGTTGCTTACAATTGCAAATTCAGATGGCGTTCACATAGTTACTCATTTTTTCAAGCAGATTCGATTGCATGACAAAAAGATAGCCATCCAAAGAACGATGGAGGCATTAAGATTACCTATTTCTCTGACATCCATTACCACAATCATAGCTTTTCTTGCGATGATATACTCTCCGATTCCACAGATGATGGGGTATGGAATTTGTATTAGCTTTGGTATTTTCTGGGCTTGGTTCTTATCTAATACATTGCTCCCATCGATACTATTAGTTTCTAGTTGGGATGCAAAATCAAGCTCTATATCTAATATGGGTTTTTTAGAGAAAAATATAAAGAAAATAACTCGTTTAATATATGATTGGCCAAAGAGGACGCTTGTAGTTGGAATGGCTTTTGTTTTTCTTGGAGTTATTGGTATAGGAATGGTGAAAGTAGAAGTTAATATCATTAAATTTTTTAAAGAGGACAACTCAATTCGGCAGAGTACAGAATTTGTAGATAAAAATTTCTCAGGGACTATGAGCTTATTACTAAGAGTAAATGCGAATATGAAGGACCCTCATACACTTAATACTATGTCAGGTATTCAAAGCCATATAGAATCGCACCAGGAAGTTAAGATGACATTATCACTTGTAGATATTATTAAACAGATGCATAAAACACTCTATAATGACGATAAGTATTACACTATACCAGATAGTCTCAATCAAATTAGTAATTTAATTTTCATGGCTCCCAGTGACCAGCTTAGCACGGTTGTCAATTCAACAACTTATAATACTGGAGTAATACATTCATACCTTACATCTCTATCAACAGACGAAATAGTAACTATTTCAGATGATATTCAAAACTATATTGAATTAAATACAGATAAAATAGAAATTGAAAGTAGTGGGCTCATGATAATGCTGAGAGATTTTATATCATTAGTAATAGACTCCTCTATAAATAGTATTATAATATCAATTATTGCAATCTTTTTTATATCACTTATATTTTTTGGAAAACCATTTTGGGCATTGATGTCAATTATTCCTCTAACATCTGCAGTAATACTAAATTTTGGTTTGATGGGTATTTTTGGAATAAAGCTTAGTCATCTAACAGCATTACTAGCATCAATAATTATAGGTGTTGGAGTTGATTTTGCTGTACATTATATATCTAGTTATCGCCGTCATATTCAGGTATATAGTGATGAAGATGACATAACTAGAGTTGTTATAGATGATGTAGGATATCCTATTATGCTTGATGTGATATCTAATATGGGTTTTGCAGCGCTATTGTTCTCAGAGTTAATCCCTCTAAATTATATGGGGGGGCTCATGATATTTGCAATGATCTCAACTTCATTTGGAACTTTTATATTAATGGGAACAACAATAAAATTAATAAAGAAAAGGTGATATCATGTTGTCAGAAATAAAAATTAAAGAGTATAAAGAGAAATCAGCTGAGCTTACAAGTTTAGTCTTGACAGATAGACAGTTATGTGATATAGAGCTTATTATGAACGGTGGTTTCTCACCATTAAATGGCTTTATGAATAAGGCTGATTATGATTCAGTCCTTAATGATATGAGATTAGCAAATGGAAAAGTTTGGCCGATGCCTATTATGCTAGATGTGGATCATGACTTCATTGAATCAAATTCAATTAAAGTTGGCTCTGAAATTGCTTTAAGGGAAAAAGAAGGTTTTCTGGTTGGAATAATTACAGTAAGTGATGTTTGGTCTCCAGATAAAAAGATGGAGGCAGAAGCGGTATTTAAATCTACAGATACATTCCATCCTGGAGTTAATAATTTATTTACAAAAACAAAAGATGTTTATATTGGTGGAGAAGTATTAGCTATACAAAGTCCTAAGCATTATGATTACTCTTTATTAAGACATTCTCCAATGGAATTAAAAGAGCAGTTTGACAAAATGGGTTGGGAGAAGATTGTTGCATTTCAAACAAGAAATCCAATGCATCGAGCTCATAAAGAAATAGCATATAGAGCTGCGATGGATGTGGGTGCAAATCTTCTTATCCATCCGGTGGTTGGTCAAACTAAACCAGGAGATATAGATCATTTTACTAGAGTTAGGTGTTATCAAAAAATATTAAGTTATTATCCAGAAGGAACAACGATGCTTAGCTTGCTTCCACTTTCAATGAGAATGGGAGGACCAAGAGAGGCCCTTTGGCATGGTCTTATTAGAAAGAACTATGGGTGTACCCATATTGTTATTGGTCGAGATCACGCAGGACCAGGAAAAGATGAGTCAGGAAAAGATTTCTATGGCCCATATGAAGCGCAAGATTTACTTAGGTCATTTAGTGATGAGATTGGAATTGACATGGTTGAATTTAAAATGATGGTTTATGTTGAGGATAAGGCAGAGTACATGTCAATTGATAGTGTTCCAGAAGGGATGAAGACTTTAAATATTTCCGGAACAGAGCTTCGACATCGTCTTGAAAATGATTTAGATATTCCTGAGTGGTTTACATACCCTAACATCTCTGATGAACTTAGAAAAGCATATCCCGCTAAGGAAAATCAGGGTTTTACTATTTTCTTTAGTGGATTATCTGGTTCAGGAAAATCTACAATTGCTAATGGTCTTAAGGTTAGATTGCAAGAGTATGGTAAAAGATCAGTTACTTTGCTAGATGGAGATATAGTTAGGACTCATTTATCGAGTGAGTTAGGTTTCTCAAAGGAGCATAGAGATCTTAATATTACTAGAATTGGTTTCGTCGCAAGCGAAATAACAAAGAATGGAGGAATTGCTCTGTGCGCTCCCATTGCACCATATGAGGCTGCTAGGAATCAAAATAGAGATCTTATATCTCAGCATGGGAATTACATAGAAATCTATATATCAACTCCTTTATCTACTTGTGAGAGAAGAGATACAAAAGGACTTTATGCAATGGCTAAACAGGGAAAGATAAAGGGGCTAACTGGAGTAGATGATCCTTATGAAGCACCTAAAAATCCTGCTTTAGAAATTGATACAACAGAGATTACTGAAGAAGAGGCTATACAGAAGGTGATGCTTTATCTTGAGAAAGAAGGTTATCTCAAATAAAATGTTAGATCAAAGTCTAATTGATAATCTCATAGAAATCTCCAGGCTTGCAGGGAAAGAAATATTAGATGTTTATGAAAAGTCTTTTGAGGTTACTTTAAAAGATGATCTATCCCCACTTACAGATGCAGATAGACGTTCAAATAATATTATCACCAGTAAACTTGCTTCTTTGTATCCTAAAATTCCTATTTTATCTGAAGAAGGTAAGAGTATAGACTATCCAGATAGAAAAGGATGGACTACTTTTTGGTTGATTGACCCCTTGGATGGGACCAAAGAGTTTATAAAGAGAAATGGTGAGTTTACAGTTAATATCGCTTTAATCAGCCATGGTCTTCCTATTGCTGGAATTGTCTACGCTCCCACTAAGGATACATTTTGGTATGGAGTAGATGGGTTTGGTTCCTTTAAGATGGTTAAGGGTAGTACTCCTGAAAAAATATTAGTTGAAGAGGATATTAACAAATCTATCAAAATTGTATCAAGTAGATCTCATCCTAGCCCGAAACTTCAAGAATATTTAGATAGATTCCCTAATCATGAGATTGTAAATATGGGTAGTTCTTTAAAGATATGCTTGGTTGCTGATGGTTCTGCTCATATATACCCTCGACTTGGACCCACCATGGAATGGGACTCTGGGGCAGGTCATGCGGTATTAAAGTTTGCAGGTGGATATTTAACAGATGTATCTACAGGAAAAGATATGATATATAATAAGGAGAATCTCAGAAATCCAGACTTTATCTGCTACGGTAAGAATGTTGGTGAAAATTATGATATTCTTTAGAAGTAGTATTTTTTTATTAGCATATTTGTTCTCTCAGAGTGGTTATGAGATTGCTGAGAAAATGAGCCTTAAGCCTTACCCGAAAGATGTTACAGCAAAATTGATTATGACTCTTGAGGATAAACGTGGAAATCAGATGGAGTCTACTATCAAATCATATACCAAGGATAATGGTAAAAAACAAATCATGTGGTTTCTTTCACCTCCTGCAGATAGAGGAATATCTTTATATAAAATTGAAAAAAGCAATAAGGATGAAATGAAGATGTGGCTACCTGCTTTTAAAAAAATTAGGAAAATATCTTCTCGAAAGAAAACAGAAAAATTTATGAATTCCGATTTGACATTTGAGGATTTGTATAATCGTGAGATTGATGATTATACATATGAACTTATTTTTTCAGAAGATTCAACTTACTATATATTAACAAGCACCCCAAATAAAGATATTGAATCAAGCTACTCTAAACATATTAGCTGGATAGACATAAGCTCTTTGCTTATTAGTAAAGAAGAATCATATGGAAAATCAGGCGTTTTAGTTAAGACTAAGGAGTTTGATTTTATAGATATAGATAACTATAGTATGGTTAAGCAACTATCTGTTACTGATAAAAAAACAAAGCATAAAACATATCTCCGCTTTGAGGATATGAAACTTAATTCAGGAATTAAGGATAGTGAGTTCCATGAGATGAAATTAAGGAGAATTCCAGTCAATGATTAAGATTGTAACATTATTATTTCTTTCTACATTGTTTGGGGAGATGCTTAGTCCTACAAATGGAAAATCTCTTAATTACACTCATGTTCTGTTTGAATGGAGACAAGTGCCAGATGCTGTTAGCTATGAGTTGCAAATTTCTACTGATGAGATATTTAACACTATAATACATTCAGTGAATACGGATAAGCTAATATATATAGATATAGATAATATAAATTGGCAGAGTACTTATCATTGGAGAGTTAGAGCTATTTATGAAGACGATTCCATAAGTGATTGGTTTAATGAGCATACATTTACAACTTTAAATCCTATAACATCTACAGATATTTTATTATACGATAGTGAAAAATACCAAGAGGGCATAACCTTTCTTGGATCATATACTCCAATTGAATTAGATGGTAGTTCATACAAATTCACTGCTGCCTTTGATAAAAATGGTGATGAGATTTGGAATACTCAAGATAATAATATTATCATTTACAATACTAATATGATGGGGGAATTCTATGGATGTTACTTTAATGAAGGCCAAGAGA
>CAZKFO010000060.1:0-579 GCA_964552145.1 uncultured bacterium
AAATCCCATCATTATATTATAATCTTTATCAATTAATGCATTGAATCCTAGAAGACCAATTCCATCTATCCCAAATGTTTTTTCAATTAGATAACTTCCAGCCAAGACTACTCCAATCATTCCTCCAATTCCTGTAGCAAGAGGAATTAATGAGTTCCTAACTGCATGGAAAAAGATAACCCTTTTTTCTGATAGGCCCTTTGCGAATGCTGTTCTAACATAATCTTGACTAAGATTTTCCATTAGCGAATTTTTCATTAATACTGTCATCGTTGCAAAGCTACCAACCATATAGCATAAAATAGGAAGAAATGCATGATGAAGCTGGTCTATGATTTTCCCCCATAGAGATAATTCGTTAAAATTAGGTGATCTCCAACCATGAAGTGGAAATATATCACCACCAAAGTATGATAGTAAAAGTACCCCTAATGCATATCCAGGAATTGAATAACCAATAAAAACTATAATACTAGATATTACATCAAATTTTTGCCCATGTTTTAGGGCTTTCATAATACCAAGTGGAATACATACTAAGTAGCTTAGGAGTAAAGATGTTAATCCAAAGAAGGCTGA